>JAPKZP010000054.1 GCA_026393735.1 Acidobacteriota bacterium | reverse complement strand
CGATCGTCGTCCGCGCCTTGGCGGTGATCGTGACCGGACCGCTTGTCGCGGGAATGGCCGGCACCGTGTCGGGGTCGGCGTCGGGGAACGCGAGCGACGCGGTCGAGAGCGTGAGTTTGGCGAGGGCGCTGACGGTCACGCTGGCCGTGGCGGTCTTGGTGACCGACTTCGCCCCATGGAGATGGGCGCCGAGCGCCAGTGACACCGCCACGCACACGACGCGCCGCACGAGGCACCGCGTGGAGTCACGGCGATGCCGCACGGCACCGCCGCCCACGAGTCCCATGCGACGTGTCGTCGAAGTCCTGCAGGCGTCAGCCATATGTCAGTAGGCGGTAATCGTGAAGATGATGGAGGCCGTATAGGTGCCGACGTTGTAGCTCCAGCTGTTGGCCAGGCTGAAGGTAACCATGCCCGTCGAGTTGCTCTTATTGCCCAACCCGGAGGCGAGGGTCTGGGCGAGCGAGTTGCTCATCATGCCGTCCTGAAACACGGGCTTCGGCGTGGCGGTCCAGGTCATGTTGCTGATGGGAATCGTCGCCGTTCCTGCGATCAGGTTGCCGCCAGCGAGCAGCGTCATCGTCCACCCGCCGCCGCTCTTTGTCCCGCTCACGCTATAGGTGACGGTGATGGCTGGTGAGCCAGTGATGGTTGGCGTGCTGTCCGGATCGGCGGACGCAAACGAGAAGCTGTTCTGCGACAGCGACAGCGTGACGCTCTGGGCATACAGCGCCGACGGGGTGGCCAGCAGCAAGCCGGACACGGCCATCAGCAACACCGGCAACACGAATCGGGTCTTGGACACTGCGTGCACGGCCATCGGACAAGCACCACGAATGAACGGGCGGTGTCATTATAGCGGCCCGCCACGAAGTCTGCCGAGTGTGATCTTGCGCGGTTGCCACGGCCACCCGTCAGGGCGCGGTGAGCGTGTAGGTCGCGGTCGCCGTGTAGCTGCCCGTCGGGTAGTTCCAGCTGTTGGCCAGCGCGTACGTCTGCGTGCCGGCGCGGCTGCCCGAAGTGGTCCATGAGCCCACGGTCTGCGCTGCGGACTTGCTCATGGTGCCGGCCGCGAACCCCGTGCCGCTGGCCGTCCAGGTGACGTTCGAAATCGGAATCGTGTCGCTGCCGCTCGTCAGGTCCGCGGCCGCCAGCACCGTCAGGGAGATCGTGCTGCCCGTCGCGGTCTTGCCCTTGGCGGTGATGGTGATGGCGCCTTCAGTGGCCGCAATGCTCGGCGTCGTGTCCGGATCGGCGTTGGCGAACGACACGGTAGACGAACTCAACGAAAGCTTGGCGGTGGCGGCGACCGTCGCGGAGACGCTCACGTTGCTGGTGGCCGTTGCGGCCCCGAGCGTCTGCGTGGCTGCCAGCATGACGACAGCCGCACCGAGCAACAGGAATCTCATGGTCTTCATGTCCGCACGCTCCCGAGAAGGATAACCCCGTCGATATGTTCTCCATGGAGCAGTATCGGCAGCCTTTTATATGACATTAGACGACACAATAGCCATTAAGCGGAATCGTGCGGAATTGTGCAGTTCTGTGCAGATCAGACCCAAGTGCGTTGGCGACACATAGTGCGGCGCGGAGACGCTCGGGGACGTGTATCGCGTGGGGGGAGGGAAGCCGGAGAGCGCGAGGCGTCCGGCGAAGGGATATTGCGGATGAGGGCTACGAGGACGAAGGAGGGACGGCGCGCGAGGGGTCTTGCTCGCTGCGGCACGGGGTGTGCCGCAGCGAGCCGGGATTCCACAACGATGAAACGAGACCCCCGAGTCTTGAGGCGCCGTCTTACGGAGCGGTCATCGTATAGGTCGCCGACGCGGTGTAGCTGCCGGTCACGTAGTCCCAGCTGTTGGCCAGCTTGTAGGTCTGCGTGCCCGTGCGGCTGCCGGAGCCGGTCCACGAACCCACCGACTGCGCGATCGTCTTGCTCATCGTGCCCGCGACGAGGTCGCCGGTTGCCGTCCAGGTCACGTTCGCAATTGGGATCGTGTCGCTGCCGCTCGTCAGATCCGCGCCGGCGAGGATCGTCAGCGTGATGTTGCCGGCGGCGCTGGTCTTGCCCTTGGCGGTGACGGTGATCGCGCCGCCGCTCGCCGTGATGCTGGGCGTCACGTCCGGATCGGCATCCGCGAAGGCCACGGTCGCCGAGCTCACCGTGAGCTTGGCGGTCGCCGCGACCGTGGCGTTCACCGTGAGGGGCTTCGTGTCGCTGGCGGCCCCGAGGGGCTGGGCCAGGGCGATCGTCGCAACAGCGACGCCGAGGAACAAGAGTCTGGTCTTCATACGCTGGTCTCCCTGCTGCAAAGGTCCTTCACGCGAAGGCCGGCACGCCCTTTAACTTCCCGCAACTTCGCCTGGCGTGCCGCCGGCGGGCTCGGGTACGTGAGTAACGACTCCGCGCTCCTGGCGCCGGAGCCATGATTCGAGGTCATGCGGCCGCACGCGCCACTGTCGGCCAATGCGCACGGCAGGCAGTTCGCCGTGTCCAATCAGCCGGTACAGCGTCTTGACGTTCACCCGCAGGCGCACCAGCACCTCGGTCGGCGTCAGGAACGGTTCAGCGGGAACCGGATACACGTGAGGAATACATGCCTCCAATGACAGTATCGAGAGTAGACAAAAGAACTTTAACAGACATATAAGAACTTTACAAGACATCTCTGAACTGCGCAGTCCTGCGCCTGACCAGACTACGGTCTGGACCTTCGGCCGAGAGGTTTGGGGGGATGGACGGGTTGGCCCGGCTACTCGCCGAGGGCCTTGGCGGCAGTGCTCAGGATCTTCGCGATGCGGAACGGTTTCGTCAGGTAGCCACTGACTCCGAGGTTGATCGCCTCGATGGCGCTGGCCTCGGTCGAGTAGGCGGTAATGATGACGATGGGCAGCGCCGGCATCAGGCGCCTGGCGTCGCGGATGAGAGACAGCCCGTCCATGCCGGGCATCTTCAGGTCCGTCACGAGCAGGTCGTAGTTCGCGGCCCGCAGCCGGCCCAGCGCCACGCGCCCATCCGGCGCGGCGTCCACGTCGTACTCCGCCAGCGCCAGGGTCTTCGTCAGCAGGTCCCGGATGCTCGCCTCATCGTCGACCACCAGCACACGCGGCCGGCGCGGAGGACCCGTCTCCGTGGCAAGCGAGCCGGCTGGCTGCGTGCCATCGGCACTGCGCCCGGTTCCCGCCTGCTGGCCTTCGAGCCACAGGTCGATGTCGGCCTTGCGGAACCGCCACTGCCGTCCCACGCGCACCGCGGGGATCTTCCCGGCTTTGATCAGCCGGTAGACCGTCCGCAGGTTCACCTGGAGGTACTCCAGCACTTCTTCGGTGGTGAGAAAGACGTCTTCCATGTGCGTCCGTGTGGCCTACTTTATCACCGACCCGGCGGGAAGGTGCACGGTGAACACGGCGCCCCCCGCGCGGTGATTCGAGGCCTCGAGGTCGCCGCCGTGCTCGCGGATGATGCGCTGGGCGAGCGGGAGGCCGAGGCCGCTCCCGGCGTCCTTCGTCGTGAAGAACGGATCGAAAATGCGGGGGAGCACGTCGGCCGTGATCCCGGGGCCGGTATCGTGGATCTCGACGATGACCTGCCGGCGGCGGGCCGCGTACGTCGTACGGACCTCGATGCGTCCCCCCGCAGCCGACAGCGCCTGCTCGGCGTTCAGCAGCAGATTGTGAAACATCTGCTGGAGGAGCAGCGCATCGCCGGGCACGCGCGGGACGGCGTCGCCGAGATGGCGTTCGATGACGATGCCCGCGTGCCGGCACGACGGGCGGCGCAGCGCCAGCGCACGGCGCACGGCGGCGTTGACGCTCACCGGTCGACGAACGACTTTGCCCGACCCGGCCAGCAGCAGGAGGTTTTTGACGATGCGCGCGGCGCGATCGGACTCGCGGTAGATCTGCCGCATCGACGCAGCCAGGCGGGGCGACAGACGCTCCGTGCGGTGGAGCAGTTCGAGGTGACCGAGCACCGCCTGGAGCGGATTGTTCAGCTCGTGCGCGATGCCCGCCACGAGGTGGCCCATCGTCTCGGACTGCTCGAGTTCCCGTCGTGTGCGCAGCACCTGGTCCATCAACTGCGCGCTCTCGAGCACGTTGCCGAGCTGGTGTCCAAGGCCATCCAGCCGCTCGACGGTCCGGGCTTCGTCGCCGGGAGCGATCCGGATCCCGTGCACGACGAGCGTGCCGAGGGCGCGGCGCCGTCCCTTCAAGGGCACGGCGGCCGTCACGCAGGGCGCCTCGTCATCAAGGCCGGCGCCTGTCTTCGCAGGGCTGAAGCCCTGCGCCACATCGGGGCCGACACCGGCTCCAGGTATCAGGATTGCCGAGGGACGGCGCAGGGCCATGGCGACGAAGCTGGTGGGGTCCTCCGTCGACACCGCGACGGGCTGGGTGCGTTGCCGGCGGTCGGACGAAGCCGTGCGGTCCAGTCGTCTCGCCTGGCGGTCGTGCTGCCAGAGATCCACGCGGTCGGCCTCGAACAGCCGTGCGACATCGACGCAGAACCCCTCCAGTCGATCGGGAGGCAGGTGCGGCGTGCCGCTGCGGCCCATCGCCACGACCAGGTCGTGCAGCCCCTGCTGAATCGCGGCATCCCGCTGAAGGCGGGCCATCGCTTCGGCCAGGCTGTCGGCCCCGGCCAGCAGGCGAGCGACGGAATCGGGCGGTACGGCGGCCATGGCTTGCGGCATTCTACTTCGGCCAGCCCGCAGCCTATAATCGAACAAACAACCCGCCGGCATGCTCAGGACCAGGCCCGAATGGCGGAGTTCCCCCGGCCCGGATCGTCAAGACCGACCACCGGGCAGGCGCCGCCGTCTAAGTAGGTGAGTGCGGCGGGAGACACAGGCGATCGCGAGGACATGACGGCAACCGACGAGGAACTCGTCGCACGCTCGGTGGCGGGCGACACGGACAGCTTCAACCAGCTCATCCTGCGCTGGGAACGGCCGATCTACGCCCTCGCCTACCGCCAGATCGGCCGCGAGGAGGACGCTCGGGATGTCGTGCAGGAGTCCTTCCTGCGGGCGTTCCGCGCCCTGCCGGGTTTCAAAGGGCAGGCGAAGTTCTCCTCGTGGTTGTATCGCATCACGCTCAACCTGTGTCGCGACTGGATGCGGCGCGAGCGCCGTGCCCCCTTCGTGCAGGCGCCGGAAGGGGTCGATCTCGAGGAGATGGTGCCGGCCAACACGGGCGCCACCGAGTCGATCGAGGACGTCGTCACGCGCAAGGACCTCAGCCGCCTGGTGGCGCGCGCGATGCAGGTGCTGCCGGAAGAGCAGCGCTCCGCGATCGTGTTGAAGGAGTATCACGGGCTGACGTTCCAGGAGATTGCCGAGCTGCAAGGGTGCCCGTTGAGCACCGTCAAGACCCGCCTCTACCAGGGGCTGACGGTGCTGCGACGCGAGCTCGAGCGGCGAGGCGCTGGTCCTGTCAGGACCGAAGGCAGCAGAACCCCATGAACGACTCACATCTTTGCGGCAATCCCGATGTCCTGATGTCGTACCTCTACGAGGAGGGCGACCCGACCGAACGACGCGCCTTCGAGGCGCACCTCGACCTCTGCGCGCGCTGCGCCGCTGACGTCCGGGCGTTCCGATCCGTGCGAGGCGATTTGGCGGCGTGGGCTCCGCCGGAGACCATGCTCGGTTTCCGGATCGTGCGCGACCGGGCGCCCGCGCCTCAGCGATGGGCGTGGCTGTCGGTGCCGGCCCTGCCCGCGTGGGCGCAGCTGGCGGCGGCCTCGCTCGTGATCGGCGTCGCCGTGGGCGTGTCGGGGCTCGACATCCGGTACGACCAGCAGGGGCTGAGCGTGCGCACGGGATGGAGCAAGCCGGCCGCCGTGCAGGCCGCGAACGCGGCGCCTGCCGCGCCGGGTGCAGCGTCGACGGCCGCCGCCGCGCCGTGGCGTGCCGAACTCGTGGCGCTGCGCGAGGAACTGCGCAGCGAGCTGCGGCCGGCCGGGTCCGCACCGGCGCCCGCAGGCGGGCAGGGACAGACCGTCCTGATGTCCGCCGGCACGCCGCTCTCCGACGAGGCGTTCATGGCGCGTGTCCGGCAGCTGATCGAAGCGAGCGAGACGCGTCAGCAGCGGGAACTCGCCCTGCGGTTGACGCAGGTCGTGCGCGACGTGGACACGCAGCGGCGTTCGGACATGGCGCGCGTGGCGGACGGGATCGGCGTGCTGGAGGGCCGCACGGGCGCGGCCGTCGCCCAGCAGCGCGAGATGATGAACTACCTGATGCGCGTGTCGCAGAAGCAGCAGTGACGAGATGGAGGTCGGATCGTGAGCGCTCGACGGTTGGTACGGAAGCTGGTCCTGGTCGGATGCGGCGTGCTGATGGCCGTGCCTGTGGTGGCCCAGGATCGCCCCGCGGTGGCGGCGCCGAAGCCCGATCCACAGGCTGCGGCCCGCTACCAGGTGGCCGTGATGGAAGGCGTGCTCGAGGCCGCCGTCCAGCACGGCGCCCGCACGATGGGCCGACAGATGCAGGCGGCCATGCCGCAGATGCTGCTGATGGGCGGCACGGCGCGCGCCCGGGGGTTCCGCCTCGACGGGTACGGGGTGTTCTTCGACGTGGACGTCCCGGCGATGCGCCAGAGCCTCATCTGGACGTGGCGCGTGCTCGACCGCGAGAACGGCGGTGCGGCCGGCGCGCTGGAGTCGCTGCGGAATGTCGCAAGAAACGTCACGGACCCCGGTCAGAAGGCGGAGATCGAGCAGGCGATTCGACGCCTCGAAGTCCAGGTGGCGCCGTTCTCGGGCGTGGCGGACACCATCCGGCCCGCCGATGCGCCGAAGCGTGACGGCCAGACCGCAACCGTCGCGGTCCCCGCAGCCGGCGGCACGTCACCGGCCGCACGCGTGACGCCTCCCGAAGCACGCCACGCCGAGGCCATGGCGGATCCGAACGACGCGTACACCGGGGCCGTCAAGGACGCCCTGATTGACGCTATGCTCGGTCACAGCCAGGCCCTGGAAATCGCGCCCGAGGAGTGGTTGACCGTGGCCGCGCGCGATGCGGGCGATCCCCGCATGTCAGCCGACGATCCGTTCGACGTCGTGACCATCCTGATTCGCATCAAGGGCAGCGACCTCGCTGCGCTCCACACCGGGCGCATCAGCCGCGACGAGGCCCGCAAGCGGGTGGACGTGCGGGAGTATTGATATAGTGGAACCTTCCGCGTCCGGTTGGTGCCTAAGCATGGTGACCGGAAGGTGCTACATGACAGATCCCGCAGCCCGCGCGCTGTTCTCTCTCGCCCTCGTCGCCATCCTCCTGGGCGCCGCATGCAGCGGCCCGTCGGTGGACGTCGGCAAGGTCGTCAAGGTCGGCAACCTCACCACCGGTTGGTTCGACGCCGGCATCGTGGACGGCAAGAACAAGCTCGTCCCGAGCGCGTCGTTCACGGTCACCAATACCGGTGCGGATGCGCTCAGCGCCCTGCAGGTCTTCAGCGTCTTCCGCCTGGTCGGGGAGTCGGAAGAACTCGGCTCGTCGCTCATCGTCCTGAGGGGCAAAGACGCCCTGGGGCCGTCCGTGACGAGCAAGCCCATCACGGTCCGCGCCAACTGGGGGTTCACCGGTGAGCAGCCGCGCGGCCAGATGCTGATGCACTCGATGTTCAAGGACGCGCGCGTCGAGATCTTCGTGAAGTACGGGTCCGCGCCGTTCGTGAAGATCCGCGAGGCGCAGCTGACGCGGCAACTGCTGACGCACTAGGTAGGGGCGGACCCCTGTGTCCGCCCGGGCAAGGACGGGGCCTTGCAGGGCAAGGACAGGGCCTTGCCCCTACCGACTTGTCTTCACCATCGGCACGAAACGCACGGGGATGACGCTGCGCGACGTCGTCGCGCCGCTGCGGTCTTTTTCGATCAGCAGCAGATCCTGCACCCGCGACACCGGACCTACCGGGATCACCATGCGCCCGCCGGGCTTGAGTTGCGCCACGAGCGCGGCGGGCACGGACTCGGGCGCGGCCGTGACGAGAATGACGTCGAACGGCGCGTCCTCTGGCCAGCCCTGGTAGCCATCGCCGTGGCGCACCTCGATGTTGGTGTAGCCAAGCCGGCGCAGCAGCGCCTCGGCTGAACGCGCCAGCGGCTCGAGGATCTCGATGCTGCAGACGCGGGCCACGAGCCGCGAGAGGACCGCGGCCTGGTAGCCCGAACCCGTCCCGACTTCGAGGACTATGTCGGTGGGTGTCGTCCGCGCGAGGGCCGTCATGAGTGCGACGATATAGGGCTGCGAGATCGTCTGCTCGTGCCCGATCGGCAGCGGCCCGTCGGCATAGGCATTGTCGCGCATGCCGTCCGGTACGAACAGATGGCGCGGGACCTCGCGCATCGCCGCGAGCACGCGCGCGTCCGTCACGCCGCGCGCAGCGATTTGTTCGGCCACCATGGCCAGGCGGTCGGCGACGAAGGGATCCTGTGACGGCGCGCCTGGCGCCATGTCGGCCGGCGGTGCCTGTGTCGTCATGAGCCAGCCTGCAAGGGCAATCGTCGGGAGCACTCGCGCCACCAGATATAATGCGGGCGTGCCTCAACCTCCGAACGGCCCGCAATCCCTCGAGCGTCGACTGGGTCCGGTCGACGCCGCCGCCATCGTCATCTCGAACGTGATCGGCGTCGGCATCTTCATTACTCCGCAAATCATCGCACAAGCGGTGCCGCACCCGATTGGTTTTCTCGCGGTCTGGCTGGGCGGCGGCCTGCTCGCATTCGCCGGCGCCATGGCCTATGCCGAACTCGGGACGCTGCGCCCCCGATCCGGCGGCGAATACGTGTACCTGCGGGAGGGCTTCGGGCCGCTTGCGGCGTTTCTCACGGGGTGGACCTCGTTCGTCGCGGGATTCGCGGGGGCCATCGCGGCCGGCGCCCTGGGCGCGGCCGATTACCTCGGCCGCTTCGTTCCGGCAGCCAGCGACGCGACGCCGATCCTGACGATCCCGGTTCCCGGCCTGCCGCTCATCTTTTCGCCGCGGACCCTGGTCGCGCTCACGGCCATCTTCGGCCTGGCGCTGGTGCACATCCGCGGCCTCGGGCCCGGCCGGATCGTGCAGAACACGCTGGCCGCCATCAAGGTGGGCGCGCTCGCGCTGTTCGTCGCGATCGGTCTCGGCGTGGGGCGCGGCAGTTTCTCGCACCTCAGCGCCGTGCCCTCCGATGCCGTCTTCAACTGGCCGCTGGCGTTCATCGTCGTGATGTTCTCCTACAGCGGATGGAATGCCGCGGCCTACGTGGCCGAGGAGATCCGCGAGCCGGGCCGCAACGTGCCGCGCGCCCTCGCGCTCGGCACGGCCGCCGTGGTCGTGATCTACCTGGGCCTCAACGTGCTGTACCTGTATGCGGCGCCTATCGGCGAGATTGCGCGCGGAGGGCAGACCGAGATCGCCATGCTGGCGTGCTCGCCTCGCTCGGCCTGCCGGCGATCGCGCTCGTCTGGGGCTGGCGCGCGGCGCTGCTCGCCGTGGTCGTCGTGCTGCTCGGCAGCCTCAGCGCCATGACGATTGCCGGCCCCCGCGTGTACTTCGCCATGGCCCGCGACGGTGCGTTCTTCCGCTCCGTCGCGAAGATCCACCCGCGGTTCCACACGCCCTGGGTGGCGACCGCCGCGCAGGCCGTCTGGAGCGCGTTGCGGGTGCGGACGAACACGAAGGACCAGCTCGCCGAGTACACGGGGTTCGCCGTGCTCTTCTTCTCGGCGTTCGCGGTGAGTGTGATCTTCGTGTTGCGGCGGCGGCATCCCGACGAGCCGCGGCCGTTCAAGGCGTGGGGCTATCCTGTCGCGCCGGCGATCTTCGTGGTGGTGTCGCTGGTGATTACGGCGGCCGCCATCATGGGGCGGCCGGGGCCCTCGCGCAAGGGCGCCTTCATCATCTTGCTGGGTATTCCGGTGTACTACCTGTTCTACCTGTTCTCGAAACGCCGGACCGCCGCAGCGCCCACAGTGTAACGAGCGCCAGGGTGCCGTCACCCGCGGCAAACAGCAGGTACGACGCCGGCGATCCGCGCAGGCAGTAGTCGGCGAGGAAGAGCGCCGTCCCCGCACCCTTCAGGCACGGTCCCATCAGCCAGAGGTAGGCGCGATAGCGAGCCGGATCGCGATACGGCAGCGCGTAGCCAGCCGCGATGGCCAGCGCGAACACGCCGTTCAGGTCGGCGTGGATCGGCGGCGCGGGCGGCGCCACGCCGAACCAGGCGACCAGCACGTCGCGGCCCAGGAGCATGGCGATCCCGATGAGCGCGTCGTACACGCCCGACGCAAGCGCGACCGCGCGAAGCGCGCGGGCGGGAGACGACAAAGCCCCGGGCGAGGTCGCCCGAGGCTTCGTGTCGGCGAGAGGTGGTTGACTCACAGGGGCGATTCTACCGGATCGGCTCGAGCTGGCCCTCGTACGACTTCGTGTCCCAGTCCCGGATCGTGACCTCGACAATCAAAGGCTTGTAGCCGGGCGCGGAGATCTCGATCTTGTGGGTGCCCAGTTCGACATTCAGCTTCTGCATGAACCCGTCGAAATCATCGACACGGCCGGCGAAGTACCCGTCGACGAAGACCGACGCGGTCGCGGGCTTGACCTTCAGCCGGAGGCCGCCCATCGGTTTCCCGCTGTACCCGACGCTGCCGCCCGACGAGGCTCCGCCCATGTCGTAGCCCGAGTAGCCGTACGGGCCGGCGTAGCTGCCGAGGTAGCTGCCGCCGTAGTAGTTCCACGCGGCCTGGTCATAGTAGAAGTAGCCAAGGCCGAACGCGCCCAATCCCCACGGGTACGCGTAGCTGAGGCCCCAGGTGCCGTAGCCCCAGTACGGGTAGTACCCCCAGTTACTGCTGCCGAAGCCGCCGTAGTAGCCGCCGCCCCAGTAGCCTGGCGCGTAGGCGTATCCCCAGCCGCCAGGATTCGCGTAGCCCGATCCGCCCGATCCGCCGGATCCGGGATAGGCCGGTCCGCCCGTGTACTCGCTGCGCGGAACAGCCGATCCGCCGGCCGGGTTCTCGCCGCGCGGCCGCGAATACCACGGTGTCTCACCGCCGGACCCCGTGGCCCACCCGCGCGGGCCGCCAGTGGCCTGGTCGCCGGCTGTCCGGCGTCCGTACCCGGGGTCGCGAAAACCGCCCCAGCCAGACATGCCGGAGCTGGACGCCCCGCCTCCCCAAGTCCCGCCACTGGAGCTCCCGGCGCCAGAGACCGGCGGGGATGCCTGCCCCCGGGCCGCGCCGGCGTCACCGCCTGACGACGAACCGTTCCCGCTCGGCCGTTCAGCGCCACCCTTCGGGTTCTGCGCCAGCAGACCGGCGGTGCAGACGGTCAGAAACCCGACCGTCAGTGCCAGAACGCATCCTGTTGTCGTAGGCCGCTTCATCATGACACTCCTCTGCACCAGAGGGAGTCTGCAACTCCGCTGCCAGACCTCGCCGGCGAAGATCCACAGCAAATCTACGCTCCCGTTCGGCAGATGTCCAGCGGAGGGGGCAGGCGAAAGGTTGCTCCCGTCTCGTTTTCTTGACACTATTTCGTCGATGATCCACGCCACCACGATTCTCGCGGTCCGGCACAACGGCCGGGTGGTCATGGCCAGCGATGGTCAGGTCACCCTGGGCGATGCCGTCGTCAAGCACGGGGCCCGGAAGATCCGGCGCCTGTACAACGACCGGGTCCTGGCGGGCTTTGCCGGCTCGGCTGCCGATTCGTTTGCGCTCTTTTCCCGTTTCGAGGCGAAGCTCGACCAGTACCGTGGAAACCTCGAGCGCTCGGCCGTTGAGCTGGCCAAGGACTGGCGCACGGACCGCGCCCTGCGCCGGCTCGAAGCGATGCTCGTGGTCGCCGATGCCAAGGTCACGTTCCTGCTGTCGGGCACGGGTGATCTCATCGAGCCGGACGATGGGATGGTCGGGATCGGATCCGGGGGCACCTACGCCGTGTCGGCGGCACGCGCGCTGGCCCGCCACACGTCGTTCGATGCCCGTCGCATCGCGGAAATCGCGATGGGGATCGCGGCCGAGATCTGCATCTACACGAACGATCGCCTCACGATCGAGGAGATCGCCGCGGACGTCCCCACGGCGGCGGGGCCGGCTTCCAATCTCGAGTCCCGATAAGCAGACCCATGCCCTTCTATCTTCCGTCCTCCACCGATGCGCTGCGCCTGGCACCGACGCCGCGGCAGATTGTCGCGGAACTCGACAAGTACGTCGTCGGCCAGCACGGCGCGAAACGAGCCGTGGCGATCGCGCTGCGCAACCGTCTCCGCCGCCAGCAGCTGCCGCCGGAGATGGCTGAGGACGTGGCGCCGAAGAACATCCTGATGATCGGGCCGACCGGCGTCGGGAAGACCGAGATCGCCCGGCGCCTGGCGAAGCTGGCGCAGGCCCCGTTCCTGAAGATCGAGGCGTCGCGCTTCACCGAGGTGGGATACGTCGGGCGGGATGTCGAGTCGATGATCCGGGACCTCGTCGAGATCGCCGTGGGCATGGTGCGCGACGAGCGCTACCGCGAGGTGCAGGCGCAGGCCGAGGCGCGGGCGGAAGAGCGGCTGCTGGATCTCCTGCTGCCGCCGCGACCGCCGGCGCCCGGCGACGAGGCAAGCGCCCAGCCGGACACGGCGGCCGCCACCCGCGAGCGGCTGCGGGCACAGCTGCGCGAAGGCAAACTCGATCAGCGCACGGTCGAGGTCGACGTCCGCGAGCAGACGTTTCCGGCGATGCAGGTCGTGGGTGGCGGGTCGATGGAGGAGATCGGGCTGAACCTGCGCGACATGCTGCCCGGCTTCTTCCAGGGGCGCAACCGCACCGGCACGATGAAGGTGCCCGACGCCCGCGCGCACTTCACGCAGGACGAGCAGCAGAAGCTCGTCGACGGGGAGAGCGTGGCGCGAACGGCCATCGAGCGCGTCGAGCAGACGGGAATCATCTTCGTGGACGAGATCGACAAGATCGCGGGCCGTGAAGGCGGGCAGGGCCCCGACGTCAGCCGCGAGGGCGTGCAGCGGGACATCCTGCCGATCGTCGAAGGCACTACCGTGAACACGAAGCATGGGATGGTCCGCACGGATCACATCCTGTTCATCGCCGCCGGCGCGTTCCACGTGTCGAAGCCGTCCGACCTCATCCCGGAGCTGCAGGGCCGGTTCCCGATCCGCGTGGAACTCGAGGCGCTCGGCCGGGACGAGTTCGTCCGCATTCTGCGCGAGCCGAAGAACGCGCTCATCGCGCAGTACTCCGCGCTGATGGCGACGGAAGGCGTCTCGGTCCAGTTCACCGAGGACGCGATTGCGCGCATCGCGGCGCTGGCGGCCCTGGTCAACGAGCGGATGGAGAACATCGGCGCCAGGCGGCTGCACACGGTGATGGAGAAGCTCCTGGACGAGATCTCGTTTGAGGGGCCCGACCTCGCCGAAAGATCGATTACGATTGATGCCGGGTACGTCGACCGGATGCTCGCGGACGTGGTGAAGAACGAAGACTTGAGCCGGTACATCCTGTGAAAAGACTGCGAATCCTCCTGCTCCTGTGCGTCACCGTGGCTGGTTTCGCCGAGCCGGGGTGCGGCAAGAAAGGCCCCCCGCTGGCCCCCTTCGTCCGGATGCCGAGCGAGGCCACCCTGGTGACAGCCCGACGCCAGGGCGATACGGTGCATGTCAGCTTCACCGTGCCCAGGACCGATGCGGACGCCACGACGCCGGCCAGCATCCAGCGGATCGAGGTCCGCGCCTACACCGCCATGCACAAGGGCGACGTGCGCGACCCGCGGGAAATGACGCTGGCGGGCGAGGTGCCCGTTCGCAAACCGCCCAACCCCGACGCGCCGCCGCCGAAGCCGGGTGAGCCCGTGCCGCCGCCCGAGCCCGGTGTGGACCAGGGCGCGATCGCGGTGGTCTCCGAAACGCTGACGGCGGAGATGCGCACGCCGGTCGCCGTCAAGGCGCCACGCAAGACCCTGCCGCCTCCCCCCGAGCCGCAGATATGGTTCGACTCCCCGCTGACGCCGCCCCTGACCGGGATCGTCATGGAACCGGAGCCGACCCGCTACTACGTCGTCTACGGCATCAACCGGCACGGGAAGCGCAGCGGCGGCGCGGTGGCCGTCGAGGTGCCACTCTCGGCCCTGCCGTCCCCCCCGACCTTGCCCGTTATCAAGGCAACCGAGAAGGCCATCGTGCTCACGTGGTCGCCGCCGGACGGCATCGCGCCGCCCGCCGTGCAGGCCGTAGCCGCTGCGCCGGCGGCCGCCGCGCCGGTGGCCGCGCTGACCACGACCACGCGCTTCATCACGTGGGCGCCGCCGCTGGCGTACAACGTGTATCCAGTGGACACGCCGGCGGCGGGTCCTGCGGACGCCGGCACGGCCGGACCACCGGCAGCGGTGCCGACGCCGGTCACCGCTGCGCCGATCGCGGCACTGACATGGTCGAACGAGAAATTCGAATTCGGGACGGAACGCTGCTATGCCGTCCGCAGGGTCGTGGCCCAGGGCCCCGTGTCCATCGAGAGCGCCCCGACGCCCCGGGTCTGTGTGACGCCGGTCGATACGTTTGCGCCCGCTGCCCCCGTGGCGCTCTCCGCGGTGGCGGGCGAAGGCGCCGTGAGCCTGATCTGGGAAGGCGTCAGCGCCACCGACCTGGCGGGCTACGTCGTGCTGCGCGGACAGGCGCCGACCGAAACGCTGACGCCGCTGTTCGACGCGCCGATTCGTGAGACCACCTACCGCGACGCCACCGCCAAGTCCGGCGTGCGGTACATCTATGCCGTCGTCGCGATCGACCGCGCGTCGCCGCCCAATCGCAGCGAGCTGTCGAACAAGGTCGAGGAGCGGGCGAGGTAGGGCAGGGAAAGGACGCAGTTATGGACCGGATCTACCGGATCGAGTGGAACAACCAGGTGCGGCACGCCGTTGAGCGCGCGGGCGTGCTGAGCCTGGTCGAGGGCAGCATCTTCGGCGCCTACAAGGCTGGCGCTCAGATCGCCACGGGGCGCGGCACGGACTTCACGCCGGCGGTGCGCGTCCTGGCGCCCGTCGTGCCGGGCAAGATCGTGGCGATCGGCCTCAACTACAAGGACCATGCCGCGGAACAGGGCAAGCCGCTGCCGGTCTTCCCGATGATCTTCCTGAAGCCGTCCACGGCCGTGATTGCGCCCGGCGAACCGATCAGGCTGCCCGCAGGCGTCGGACGCATCGATCACGAGGCCGAGATGGCGCTCGTCATCGGACGGCGCGCGACGCGCGTCCCGGCCGAGCGCGCCCACGAGTACCTCCTGGGTGTGACCTGCGCGAACGACGTCACGGCGCGGGACATGCAGAACAAGGGCGTCCAGTATTCGCACGTGAAGGGGTTCGATTCGTTCGCGCCGCTCGGCCCGTGCATCGCGGTCGGACTCGACCCGTCGGACCTGGCGGTCGAGGGGACGGTGAACGGCGTGCGGCGTCAGCACTCGCGCACGCAGCAGCTGGTATTCCCGGCGGCGGAGCTCGTGGCCTACATCTCCAACATCATGACGCTCGAACCGGGCGACGTGATCTCAACCGGCACGCCGTCCGGAATCGGGCCGCTCTTGGCCGGCGACACGGTGACGATTTCGGTCGAGGGGGTCGGGGAACTGACGAATCCGGTTGTCGACAGGGACTAGGCCGGAGTTCACTTGAGTTGGCTACAGTTGCAGGTGTGGCGCAGGGCTTCAGCCCTGCGTGTTCCGGAGCGCCAAGCAGGCCTGAAGGCCTGCTCCACAACCAACACAGGTGAGCTCTGGGGTTAGGCACTCGGCGTCAGGGAATCGGGGGCGTCATGAAGCTGTTCCTGGATACGGGCAACATCAAGGACATCGAGACGTACTGCGCCATCGGCATCATCGACGGCGTGACCACCAACCCGTCGCTCATGGCGAAGGAGCCTGGCGACCCGCGCGCGATCACGAAGCGCATCTGCCAGATCGTGCAGGGGCCGGTGAGCGCCGAAGTGATCGCCACCGACGTCGACGGCATGATCCGCGAAGGGAAGGACCTGGCGACGATCGATCCGCATGTCGTCATCAAGGTGCCATTCGGGAAGGCCGGCGTGCAGGCGTGCAAGGCGCTGCGCGCCGAGGGCATCCGCGTCAACGTCACGCTGGTGTTCTCGCCGACGCAGGCCCTGCTCGCGGCGAAGGTCGGCGCCACGTACGTCAGCCCGTTCGTCGGCCGCCTCGACGACATCGCCACCGACGGCATGGAACTCATCCGGCAGATCGTGGACGTCTACGAGAACTACGACTTCGAGACCGAGGTTCTCGTCGCCAGCGTCCGTTCCCCCATGCACGTGGCCATCGCGGGGCAGATGGGCGCGGACATCTGCACCTGCCCGCCCGCCGTCATCGAGGCGATGTTCAAGCACCCGCTGACCGACAGCGGGATCGAGCGGTTCCTGAAGGACTGGGACGACGCCAAAGGAGCGAAGGCGTGAAAGAGTCACTCGCGAAGCTGGCGGCACTCGAGCGGTTGGCTGAACTCGGCGGCGGCGAAGACCGCCTGAAGCGCCAGCATGCGACCGGCAAGCTGACGGCGCGCGAGCGCATGGCGCAGCTGTTCGACCCGGGCACGTTCGAGGAGCTCGACAAGCTGGTCACCCATCGGTGCCAGGACTTCGGCATGCAGGAACAGGTCACGCCCGGCGACGGCGTCGTCACCGGTCACGGGAGAGTCGACGGGCGCCAGGTGTACGCCTTCGCCCAGGACTTCACCGTGTTCGGCGGCTCGCTCTCGGAGACGAACGCGGCGAAGATCTGCAAGGTCATGGACCTGGCGGTGCGCATGGGCGCGCCGATCGTCGGCCTGAACGACTCGGGCGGCGCGCGCATCCAGGAAGGCGTCATGTCGCTCGGCGGCTACGCGGACATCTTCCTCCGCAATACCCTCGCGTCGGGCGTCGTGCCGCAGATCTCGGCCATCATGGGGCCCTGCGCCGGCGGCGCCGTGTACTCGCCGGCGATCACCGACTTCAACATCATGGTGAAGGGCACGAGCTACATGTTCGTGACCGGCCCGGACGTCATCAAGACCGTGACGCACGAGGACGTCACGAAGGAAGAACTCGGCGGCGCCATGACGCACAACGAGAAGAGCGGCGTGGCGCACTTCGCCGTCGAGCACGACAAGGAGTGCCTCGCGCTCATCCGCGAGCTGCTGGGGTTCCTGCCGAGCAACAATCTCGACGAGGCCCCGCGCGGCGTCACCACGGATCCGGTCGACCGCGAGGACGCGTCGCTCGACACGCTGGTGCCCGAGTCGCCGTATCAGCCGTACGACATGCTCGATCTCATCCACACGCTGGTGGATGACGGGTACTTCCTCGAGGTGCACCGCCACTACGCACAGAACATCGTCGTCGGCTTCGCGCGGATGGGCGGCCGCTCGGTGGGCATCGTGGCGAATCAGCCCGCGCATCTCGCCGGCACGCTGGACATCGACGCCTCGGTCAAGGGCGCCCGGTTCGTGCGCTTCTGCGACGCGTTCAACATTCCCCTGGTGACCCTCGAGGACGTCCCCGGGTTCCTGCCGGGGACCGTCCAGGAGTTCGGCGGGATCATCCGGCACGGCGCCAAGCTGCTCTATGCGTTCGCCGAGGCAACGGTGCCGAAGGTGACGGTGATCACGCGCAAGGCGTACGGCGGCGCGTACTGCGTCATGTCGAGCAAGCACATCCGGACCGACTTCAACTACGCGTGGCCGATGGCGGAGATCGCGGTGATGGGGCCCGAAGGAGCGGTCAACATCCTCTACAAGCGCGATCTGGAGGCGGCCTCCGACGCGCCCGCGCGCCGCGCGGAGAAGACGGCGGAATTCCGCGACACCTTCGCCAATCCCTTCGTGACCGCGTCGCGCGGCTTCATCGACGAGGTGATTCACCCGCGCAAGACGCGACGGAAGATCATCGCGGCGCTCGACGCCTGCGAGAACAAGCGCGATCGGAATCCCCCGAAGAAGCACGGGAACATCCCGCTGTAGGCGGAAACCTCTCCCGGAGCGGTTTCCCGTTGGTGCCCGAAACCTCTCCGGGAGAGGTTTCGCGGGCGACCGGGAGGTACAATAGACGAACATGGCTGCGCCGCTGACGAAGGTCCTGGTTGCCAACCGCGGCGAGATCGCGGTCCGAATCATCCGAGCCTGCCGCGAGATGGGGCTCACGACGGTCGCCGTCTACTCCGAGTGCGACCGCACCGCCCTGCACGTCCGGTATGCCGACGAGGCCTACGCCATCGGCCCCAACGCGCCGCGCGAGAGCTACCTGCGCATCGACAAGCTCGTCGACGTGGCCCGCCGTTCGGGCGCGGACGGCGTCCACCCCGGCTACGGGTTCCTGGCCGAGAACGCGGACTTCGCGCGTGCGTGCCGCGATGCCGGCTTGAATTTCATCGGGCCGTCGCCCGAGGCCATCGACCTGATGGGCAGCAAGACGGCGGCGCGCGCCGAGGCCATCGCCGCCGGGGTGCCGGTCGTGCCGGGCACGAAGGATCCCCTCGGGCCGGACGTACCCGATGCCGACGTGGCGGCCATCGCCGCCGAGGTCGGCTACCCCATCCTCATCAAGGCGGTCGCCGGCGGCGGCGGCAAGGGCATGCGCACGGTCACGCAGCCAGCCGACCTGGCGGGTTCCCTGCGCGCGGCGCGATCCGAGGCGCTCTCGTCGTTCGGCAACCCGGCGGTGTACATCGAGCGCCGGATCGTGCGGCCGCGCCACATCGAGATCCAGCTGCTCGGCGACCACCACGGCACGGTCGTGCCGTTCGTCGAACGCGAGTGCTCGATCCAGCGCCGCCACCAGAAGGTCGTCGAGGAATCGCCGTCGATGGCGGTGACGCCGGCCCGGCCGCGCCGGATGCCGGCGGCGGCGGCGGCCGTCGCGCGGCGCGTGGGCTACAGCAACGCGGGCACGATCGAGTTCCTGCTGGACGAGTCGGGCGAGTTCTTCTTCCTCGAGATGAACACCCGCCTGCAGGTCGAGCATCCCGTCACCGAACTGGTCACGAGCACCGACCTGGTGCACTGGCAGATCCGGATTGCGCGCGGCGAGCGCCTGACGCTCGATCCCGAGTCGGTCATCAACCCGGTCGGGCACGCCATCGAGTGCCGCATCTACGCCGAGGATCCCGACCAGGAGTTCCTGCCGTCGCCCGGACTCGTCACCGCGCTGCGCGCGCCGGCCGGGCCCGGCATCCGGCGCGACGATGGCGGCGCCGTGGCCGGCGTCGTGGTTCCCGTGTTCTACGACCCGCTGATCGCGAAGCTCG
>JAPKZP010000764.1:2611-3949 GCA_026393735.1 Acidobacteriota bacterium | reverse complement strand
GGCCGATCGACGCGAAGGGGAGCGTCTCGGTGACGATCATCCCGGGGCTCAGCGTCTTGTCGGCCACGAGCCTGATCGCCTCCATGAAGTCCCCGGGGTGGTCGTAGATGAGGCTTGGTTCGATCCGGATGCCCTCGCGTACCAGCCGCAGCGGCACGAAGCTCGCCGGTGCGGTGGACAGCCCGAGCAGCATGACTTTGCTGCCCCTCGGCGCCGATCCGATCGACAGTTCGGTGGTCGACGAAACGCCGGCACACTCGAAGATGGTGCTGACGTTCTCCTCCTTCCAGAGACCGGCCACGTCGTCGGTATTCACCGCCTTCGCACCCAAGTGGGCCGCCATGTCGAGCTTTTCGGGGAACCGGTCGTGGGCCAGCACCCGCACGCCCTTCGCAACCGCGACGTGAATCAGCAGGAGCCCCACCACGCCGCAGCCGACAACCGCCACTGTGTCTCCCGCGCGCGCGCCCGACTGCAGCAGCGCATGGAGGGACACCGCCAGCGGCTCGATGCTGGCCGCGTCGGCATCGGAGATCGTGTCGGGCACGGGCCACGTAAACTCCGCGGGCACGCTGGCATAGTCCGCGAAGATCCCGGGGACAGAGACGCCGGTGCTCTTCTTGTTCGGACAGATGTTCCCCCGTCCTGACAAACAGAACTTGCACGTGCCGCAGGTGTAATTGGGTTCGACGACGACGCGCTGGCCCACGGCGACCTTCGTCACGCCCGGTGCTACAGCCGTGACGAGTCCGACGACCTCGTGTCCGATGATGAACGGGAAGTAAGGGGGCTGGCGGTGTCCCACGTACATCGACACGTCCGATCCGCACACCCCGGCGCGCACGGGCTGAATCATCACTTCGTGATTCGAGAGCGTCGGCTCTTCGACGTCGCGAACTTCCATCTGATTTGCACCGAGCAAGACTCCAGCCTTCATGAGACACCTCGTGTACTGTGACGTTCACTGTGATGGACGTGATCTTACCTGACATTGCCGTGGGCGCAAGTGACACGGGACGTCACCGCCATCGGTGCTGGAACACCGCCGTCAGTTCGAGGCGGGCGCCGTACCCTGGCGTGTGACCCGTGTAGAACGATCCCGGGAACAGCCGTCCGCAGATCACGTTGCCCCTCAACGCAGAGGCGAGCGAGAAGTCGAACCGCCCCTCCAGGACGTCGCCGCGACTGGTGCCTGTTCCGAAGATAGCCGGCGACCCCGGGAACGCGTGGAATGCGCTGAGATGAAAGTACGTCGCGCGGACGCTGGTCTGCCTCGACGGCTTCATCGTCACGTCGGCACGCCAGAGGCCCATGTTCGTCCAGTACCCCGGGCCAATC
>JAPKZP010000764.1:0-2592 GCA_026393735.1 Acidobacteriota bacterium | reverse complement strand
TCCACATCGGCCACCGGCCGACGATGGGATCCCAGCGTTCAATGGTCGGCGTGGCTGGCGAGTCCCCGGAGAGCCCCGTGTCCGAGGCGCGCACGGTTGGCGTCCACGGTGCGGCCAGCCGGTATTGAGCGCTGACCGATCCCGCCCAAGAGCGGATGGGGGCCTGCGGAACCTGCTCGCCGAACTGCGCCGCCGCCTCACCGGAGAACGTCCACGCCGGCTTCACCGCGCGCACGACTCGGACCCCGACGGTACTGAGGGAACGGTCCGGCTGGAACTGCGGGTGCGTCGGCGGGCGCGTGTCGTGCTCCTCGCGCTTGAAGAAGTAATAGGCCTGGACGTCGAGACCGGGCTTCCTGGTGTCGGTGTAGTAGACGCCCGCCATGCGCTCCTGCCACTCGATGAGCCGGCGGTGCTGATCGCGAATCACCGGCAGGTAGACATCGTAGCTGGGGTTGGACGCGAGGATGACTTCGAACGTCGCGTCGCGGACCACCGTGATCCTGGCGTCGATCCCATTGGTGTAATCCGAGCGTGCGGCGTCGCCGGGCGTCGCGTCCCACAGGATGAGGCCGTCGCCCCTCTTGATGTCCTGTCTCCCGACCCGGATCGAGAGCCTGGGATGCGGCACGATGTCGATCCAGAGCGACTCGAAGATCGTCTCGTCCAGCGTCAACGGCAGCTTCGGTTCAGCCTGTCCCTTTGATTCGTTGTTGAGGCCGACCCCGAACGCGAAGTGACCGCCGAGTCTCCCGGTCGCCCAGGCCCGCGTTCTGAAACGCCACAGCATCCGCTTGTCCGGGTAGGCGTCCGAATGATCGGCGAGATTGTCCGCACTCTCGAAGCGGAAGCGTTCTTCGACACCCACCTGGAACTCGGCGGACGAGGGGGCAGGCGGTGTGGCGACCTGGCCCGGCGGCGTCGCGACCTGCGCGGAACTGTCCACTGTGGCGCCGCACACCAGGCCGGCCGCCACGGCGACCGCCCACGCGCAGCGCCTCAGGCCCCGCCTCCGGCAGTCCTGATCGTCAAGACGTAGTGGCTCGTGGTGACGCCGTCGGGCGCCACCACGTCGACGGTAACCGTCGACCCGTCCGACGCCGGCACCGGGCGGCCGGTCCCGGACTTGATGGCTGCGCCGTTCAGCTTCAGTGACGTGATCTTGTTCGACATCGCCGTGGGCGCGATGGTGATTGTCTTGCTGCCGGCCGGCACCGCGATGTCGTACGCGTAGATCCACGGGTCGAACTTGTTCGAGAGGGTATTCGCCACGCCGTTCGCTGGCGGCGCCCAGGTGAGATCCACGCCCACGAGTGCGCCGCCCGTGATCTCGACGTTGCTCAGGACCGAGTACTTCTTGATGCCCCCCGCCGCGTTGTAGTCGATCGTCGTCTTGCACGCGTAGTCCGTCGTCGGCTTGCTGAGATAGTCGACGGGGCCGCCATAGTTGCCGCCCACCCAGAGCGCGATCCAGTCCTTGTTCCGCCACATGTCGCCGACCATGCTCATCCGCTGCGGAGCCGGCATCTGCTGACCTCCAGGGGTGGTGCCGCGCATCGACGGAGACGACGCGCTGTCGCCGATGTCGATCAACTGCTGCACGGCCGCCTGGAAGCTCTCGAGACCGGCGTACCCGACCGGCACCTCGTTATGGGCGTTGTGGACCTCGACGATCCGGCCGCCGTTCTTCCTGAGGTTGGTGTAGAGCTGTTGCACCATCGACAGGAACGTGTCCATCTTCGCGCCCGAGTAGTTCGTGATATCGGCCGTCGCCGGCCGGTTGCAGCCGAACATGTCGGAGCCGAAGATCCACCCGTTCCTCTTGTCCTGGAGGATGACGAGACCGTGCGAGTGTCCGGGCGTCTGGTATGCGGTCATCTGGACGTTGCCAAGGTCCAGCACGTCGCCGTCTTTCAACAGGACGGACGCCGTTGCGGCGGCGATGAAGTCGGGCCGTCTGGACGCGAGTACAGATCCCTTGTCCTGGGCCGTCATGTACAACCGGATGCCGCCCTCGACAAACGCGCTGACCTGTTCGACGTGATCCGGATTGTTGTGTCCGAGGACTACGTCGTAGGGCTTCGTGGCCAGCGTGTCGATGAACGCCTTGAGGTTAGCCTTCGCCGCCGGGTACTGGCCGGCGTCCATGACGACGCCGCGCGTGCTCCCCTCGATGTAGTAGACGTGAGGACGGTTGTAGTCGCTCGGATTCATGATGTCCCACACCGCGGGCGACGTGGGCGTCGGTGCGTGGACGAGCTGAGCCTGGAAGGCCGCAGCCTGCGGACGGACGACGTAGTACATAAACGTCCGGATTCCACTGGCGGCCATGCCGTTCTTCGCGGCCATGGCCTTGAGGGTGAATACCTTCGCGTCCGACGTGGCTCTCATGGGGTTGTCGAACAACAGAAAGCCCTTGGCCGGGTCGTAGGCCTTGCTGGCCGTCGTCGGATCGGGCGGTTCGGTGTGATCGTCGGTGACGGTGTAGTAGATCGTGGCTCCTGGCGTCGGCGTCGTCATGTTGACGTTTCGCCGATACGACGTCGTGCCCGACTTGGGCATGACCTGGACGGGCGCCACCCGGGCCGAGGT
>JAPKZP010000489.1 GCA_026393735.1 Acidobacteriota bacterium | reverse complement strand
CGCCACGCCGCGGGAGCGGTCTGCTGCGCCGCGTCAATGGCTTCCGAGTAGCGGGTGGAGTATTCGTTCACGCTCGCGGTGCGGTGCCGGATCCACTGCCGCCACACGTCCATCGGCACGCGCACGTGCAGCTTGATTTCGCACATCTCGAACGGCGTGGTGTGCGCGTGGCGCATGAGGTAGCGGAGCAGGCCGCGATCTTCATGCCGGCGCTTGGTACCATTGCCGTACGACGTTCGCGCCGCCTGCACGATCGCCGAGTCGTCGCCCATGTAGTCGACGACCCGCACGAAACCGTCATCCAGGACGGGGATGGCTTCGCCGAGCATCGCGTCGAGCGCGGGCACCACCGGCCGGCCGAGTTTCTCGGCGCGCAAGGGATCGTCTGTGTGCGGCATCGACTCGATTATACGTCAGCAAACCTGGCGTAGAATGGCGCCAATGCCATCCGTCACCATCTTCGGCAAGGACACCTGACCCTACACGAGCGACGCCCGGGAGGCGTACGCCCGTCGCGGCTTCTCGGTCGACTTCTTCAACGTCAAGAAGAACCCCGCCGATCTGCAGCGGATGCTCACGTACAGCAAGGGCGGTCGCGACGTTCCCGTGATCGTGGAGGACGGCAAGGTGACCATCGGCTACGGCGGCACCTGAGGAGTCTAACTGGATGCGGTTTCCCAACCTGCGTGAGCGGCCAGTCACACCGCAAGAACGGGTTGGGAAGCCGGATCCAGGGACCGCCGTGCGCGGACCTACGTGAGTGTTTCTGCAGCGGATTGGCCAGGACGGTGAGACGGCGCGGGTGGCGCCCTCTCGGGCGCGGAGCCGCGGGCAAGGCATGCTCAATGGCAGGCGGCCCGTGGGCCTCGCGTGGGTGACGGTGCTCGGGTTCATCCGGATTGCCACGCACCGCCAGATTCTCGCCAGACCCCTCCATGCCCCGGCCGCGTGCTCCCGCGTGCGATCCTGGCTGGCCCAGCCGTGCGTCACCATCCTCCACCCGGGCGACAGGCATCCCGACGTGCTCTTCGGGCTCGTCGAGCACCTCGGAACGGCTGGCAACCTCACGACCGACGCACACCTGGCCGCGTTGTGCATCGAGTACAACGCGGAGCTGCACTCGACCGACGCCGACTTCGCCAGATTCCCTGGACTGCGCTGGAGAAACCCCATCGCCTGACGCCCGATCCAACGACCGGCCGGGCCGCGCACCGGGCCGGGCGCCTCGACGCCGCGCGCCCGAGCGTGGCACGATAGACCCGGCATGATCATCCTCTCCGGCGTTTCAAAGACCTTCGACGGCAAGCGAAAAGTCACCGCCCTCGACCATCTCGATTTGAAGATCGAGCGCGGCGACATGGTGTCCATCGTCGGCGCGTCGGGATCCGGCAAGTCCACGCTGCTGAATCTGATCGGCGCGCTCGATCGCCCGTCGGCGGGCTGGATCGACGTGGACGGCGAGCGCCTCGACGGCCTGACAGACGACGGGCTGACGAAAGTGCGGCGCGACAAGATCGGATTCATCTTCCAGTTCTTCAACCTGCTGCCCACGCTGAACTGCCTCGAGAACGTGGCGCTGCCCCTCCACCTGCGCGGGTGGCCGCGGAAGAAGGCCGGCGACCGGGCACGCGAGCTTCTCGATCTCGTCCAGCTCGGCAAGCGCCTCGACCACGTGCCCGACGAACTCTCGGGCGGCGAGCGTCAGCGCGTCGCGATCGCCAGAGCCCTGGCCATCTTCCCGCCAATCCTCCTGGCCGACGAGCCCACCGGCAACCTCGACTCCTCGACGGGCGCCGAGATCCTGAAGCTCGTCCAGGACCTCCACGCGCGGCTCAACGCCACGGTGCTCATCGTCACGCACGATCAGCAGGTGGCGCGCAGCTGCGCCCGCACCGTGACTCTGCGCGACGGCCGCATTGTCGGAGACGAACGCCGATGACGCTGCTGCGCCTCATCACGTGGCCCTACGTGCGCCGGCACAAGCTGCGCACGGTGCTGACGACGGTGGGCATTGTCCTCGGGGTGGCCGTGTTCATCGGCATGCACACGGCCAACCAGTCGGTGCTCTACGCGTTCTACAAGACCGTCGATCGGATCGCCGGCAAGGCAGAGCTGCAGATTACGGCTGGCGAGGGCGGCTTTCCCGAGGCCGTCCTCGAGCGCGTGCAGGGGATGCCCGAGGTCAGGGTGGCGGTGCCGGTCATCGAGGCGCCGGTGGACACGGGGCTGAAGGGCGAAGGCAACCTGCTGATCCTTGCCGTGGACATGACGGGCGACCGCAGCCTGCGCGACTACGACCTCGAAAGCGGCGACGACGCGGTGATCGACGACCCGCTGGTCTTCCTGGCGCAGCCGGACTCGCTGATGGTGACGCGCGAGTTCGCCGAGCGCACCGGCATCTCCATCGGCACGAAGGTGCCGATGCGGACCATGGACGGCGAGAAGCAGTTCACCGTGCGCGGCATCATGAAGTCGGGCGGCCTGACGCAGGCGTTCGGCGGCAACCTGGCCGTGATGGACATCTACGCCGCGCAGATGGTGTTCGGCCGCGGCCGTACGTTCGACCGCGTGGATCTGGCGCTCAACCCCGGCGTGTCGCTCGCGCAGGGCCGCGCGGCGATCGAGCAGGCCCTCGGCCCGGGCTTCCAGGTGGAGCCGCCTGCCACGCGCGGCCAGCAGATCGACTCGGTCATCCGTGTCTATTCGTTCACGGCGAACATCAACAGCGCGTTCGCGCTGTTCATCGGGATGTTCATCATCTACAACTCGTTCTCGATCGCGGTGGCGCAGCGGAGGCGCGAGATCGGGATTCTGCGCGCGCTCGGCGCGTCGCGCGGCCAGATCCGAAGCCTGTTCCTGATCGAGAGCGGGCTGTCTGGGCTCGTGGGGTCGGTCGTCGGCCTGGGCTGCGGGGTGCTGCTGTCGCGCGGGCTGGCGGTCTACATCTCCGGATTGATCGCCGGCGTGTACGGCATCGCGGAGCGCACGACCGAGGTCGCGCGGGATCCGACGCTGATGATCTTCGGCCTCATGATGGGCGTGGTCACGAGCGTCGTGGCGGGCTTCATTCCGGCGCGCAACGCGGCGCGGGTGGATCCCATCCAGGCGCTGCAGAAGGGACGCGGCCAGAAGGTAACGTCCGGGGAGAACCGGATCCGGCGGATCGCTGCGCTCGTGCTGGGTGTGGCGTCGGCCGGGCTGCTGACCTTCGGCCAGGGCAGCATGGCGGTGTTCTACGTCGGCTTCGCAATGGCGGTCGTCGCCATGCTCCTCCTGAGTCCGACCGGCGCGCTTTGGCTGACGCGGCTGCTGAGGCCCGTGCTGAAGTGGCTCCGCCCGGTCGAAGGAGCGCTGGCGGCCGACAGCCTGATCCAATCGCCGCGGCGCACGTCGGCCACGGTCACCGCCCTGATGCTCTCGCTCGCGCTCGTCGTCAGCCTCGGCGGCATCGCAACGGCCACGGTGGGCTCGGTCATGGACTGGACGACGGCGGCGCTGAACCCCGACCTGTTCGTCACGGCGTCGCAGAGCCTGACGGAGCGCAACTTCCGGTTTCCCGCGGCGCTCGGCGATCGGCTGGCGGTCATCGAGGGCGTCGACCTCGTCCAGCGCGTGCGCAGCCATCGGATGTTCTACAAGGGCACGCCCGTGATGCTCGTGGCGGTGGAGGCGAAGTCGCTGGGCGACCGGGCGCGGCGGCCCCCGGTGGAAGGCCCGCCGGAGATGTACGAACTGGCGGCCGAGGGAAAGGGCGTGATCCTGTCGGACAACTTCGCGCGGCTGCAGGGCCTCCACTACCGCGACGTGATGGACCTCCCTACGCCCAGCGGCGTTCGGAAGGTGCCCATCGTCGGACTGGTGGTGGACTGGTCCGATCAACAGGGCGCGATCCTGATGGATCGGGCCAACTACGTGAAGTGGTGGAGCGACGACACGGTGAACGTATTCCGGATCTACGTGAAGCAGGGCGTGGCGCCGATGGACGTGCGGCAGCGCATCATCGACCGCTTCGCGGGCACGCAGCGCCTGTTCGTCCTGACGAACAGGGAAGTGAAGGCGTGGATTTCCGGGCTGACCGAGCAGTGGCTGGGACTGGCCTACGCGCAGATCGCCATCGCCGTCCTCGTTGCGATTCTCGGCATCGTGAACACGCTGACCGTGTCGATCATCGACCGGCGTCGTGAACTCGGCGTCCTGCAGGCCGTGGGCGGGTTGCGCAACCAGATCCGGCACACGATCTGGATGGAGGCGATCACGATCGGCGTGGTCGGCCTGGCGCTGGGATTTGCCGTCGGATCGGTAACGCTGCACTACATCCTCGAAATGGCCAAGCGCGACCTGACGGGCATGGCGCTGCCGTACACGTTTCCCTGGAAGATCGCCGCCTGGCTCGTGCCGCTCATTCTCGGGGCGGCGTTCGTCGCCGCGCTCTGGCCGGCCGAATCCGCCGTTCGCGGGTCGCTGGTGGAGGCGTTGGAATATGAGTAGAGATGCAGGCGAGAGGCGAGAGGCGGGAGGCGAGAGGTGAGAGCGCGCTGTTGTGCCGTGTTCACGATTCTCGGCTGCCTGCTGCCCGTTGCCGTGTCCGCCCAGGACGCCCGGCAGATCATGGAAGAGGCGCAGAGGCGCAGCGACGCCAGGTCGCAGCACTACGAAGGCCTCCTCCAGGTGATCGACGCGAAGGGGAAGATCTCCGACAAGCGGTGGGTATACGACCGCACGGGATCGCACGGGCGCAGCAAGTCGTTGCTCACCTTCGTGCAGCCGGCCGAGGTGAAAGGCGTGGCGCTGCTCGTCCTCAATTACCCGGAGCGCGCCTCCGACCAGTGGATGTGGACGCCGGCGATTCAGCGCGAGCGGCGCATCGCGATGCAGGACCGCTCGACGCGGTTCTTCGGGACGGACTTCAGCTTCGAGGATCTCGAAGAGCGCGATACGGAACAGTACGACTACGCGATGGCCGGCGAGGAGACCATCGAGGGTATCGCGTGCTGGAAGGTGGAATCGCGCCCGCGCAAGACCAAGTCGTCCCAGTACACCTCGTCGCACGTCTGGGTCCGCAAGGACAATTACGCGTTCCAGCGCATCGAGAACTTCCTGAAGGGCGAGGTGGTGCGCCGATTGAGGTACTCGAAGATCGAAAACATTCAGGGCATCTGGACGGCCCGCGTCCTGGAGATGGCGGATCTGCGCCGCAACAGCCGGACCATCCTGACCTTCGACAAACTCGAGTACAACGTGCCGATGAAGGACGAGAATTTCACGCTCCAGGCGCTGAGACGGAATCAGTAACAGGACACCTCTCCCGG
>JAPKZP010000196.1 GCA_026393735.1 Acidobacteriota bacterium | reverse complement strand
GCGGGCTCGCCAGCGTCGTCCCCAGGATCGGCGCCAGCAGCCTGTGGGCGTCCGTGATGTCGGCCACCCATTCGTATTGGGTGCCGTGGAACGTGGCGGCCGCCACCACGAGGATGGCCGCGTTGATGAAGAGCGCGGACATCAGCGCCACGGCCGTGTCGATCGTCGAGAAGAAGATCGCCTCTTTCCGGCTCGCATAGTCGTCGCCGTACTTCCGTGTCTGCACGATCGAGGAATGCAGGTACAGGTTGTGCGGCATCACCGTGGCGCCCAGGATTCCGACGGCAATGTAGAGCATCTCCGGATTGCGCAGGATTTCCGTCGTCGGCACGAACCCGACCAGGACGCCGATCAGGCTCGGCTTCGCCAGGAAGATCTCGACGGCGAACCCGCCCGCAATCCCGACGATGAGCGTGACGACCACGGCTTCGAGCACGCGAAACTTGTGCTGCTGCATGTAGAGCACGATCAGCACGTCGAGCGACGTCACCAGGACGCCGACAAGGAGAGGAAGGCCGAACAGCAGTTGCAGGGCAATCGCGGACCCGATCACCTCCGCCAGGTCGCACGCGGCGATCGCGATCTCGGCGAGGATCCACAGCCCGATCGACGTCCGCTTCGAGTAGTACGCCCGGCAGGCCTGCGCCAGATCGTAGTTGGTGGCGATGCCGAGGCGCGCCGCGAGGGCCTGCAACAGGATCGCGATCAGGTTCGACAGCATCACGACGCTGAGCAGGGAATAGCCGAAGCGCGCGCCGCCCGCGATGTCGGTCGCCCAGTTGCCGGGGTCCATGTAGCCGACGGCGACGAGGTAGCCGGGGCCGGCGAAGGCGAAGAGCTTGCGCCAGAACCCGGCGTTCGCGGGGATCGGGATCGATCCGTGGACCTCGGAGAGGCTCTTCCCAGTCGGCAAGGATGCCACGATGGCAGTCTACCTCAGGCGCCGGGCGGCGTTGTGCTATCATCGGGATTCGTGCGCCCGTAGCTCAGATGGATAGAGCGTCGGCCTCCGGAGCCGAAGGCCACAGGTTCGAATCCTGTCGGGCGCGCCACTCGACTCGCCTATCCCGAGTACCCCGAAAGCGAGCTCGCTCATGGCGGGCCACCCACGGCAGCCCGAACCCTGAGCGAGCGCCCGGTTGACCGCCAAGACCGGCGCTGTTACAATTCCGACTTCCCTAGTATGAGTTGCAGATCGGCCGTGGAACGCGGGCCACCGGATAGGAGTATTGGTCATGACCGTCTGTGGAAGAGGGCGCCGCCTCGCGAGCCTGGCCGGGCTGTTGATCATCGTCGTCGCAAGCGTCGCGGCTGTCTACGCCGCCGACATCTCCATCGACTCGGCGTCGCTGTCGTTCGATCCGAACGCCAAGGAGTGGTACGTGACGTCCGAAGTCTGCAACGAGTCGGAGAGCGGGTACTCGGGGTCGCTGCTCTACGAGCTCCGGCTGCTGTCGGGCGACCGGTACTGGTCGATCGGCTCGACGAAGAGCCTCAAGAGCCTCAACGCCACCAACTGCCGCGAGATTGAGGACCTGGCCATCAAGGTGAACACGAACGTGCCGCGCGGCACGTACCGGATTCAGCTGGTCATCGGCGAGTACAACGGCACGTCCTATGTCGTGCGGGACACGACGACCTTCAACAAGACGTTCATCAGGGGCGGCGGCCAGCCGTAGCGGGAACGCGGGCGGACCGTGCGCTGCGGGTCACTGGGGCCCGCAGCAAGTCCGCGTAGGACGTCCCGATCACGTCGCGCTGCCGGATGCCGAGCGCCTCGCGCAGCGCGGCCATCAGCCGTGTCGCCTGCCGCATGCCGCGGGTGACGACGACCTCGATCTCCGCGAACGTGCCAAGCCCCGTCACCCGATCCATGTGGATCCGCGCATTCTCGACGAGCCAGACTTCGCGCCGCTTGCGGACGCAGACCGCCAGCCCGAACACCTACGGCAGCATCCGGCGGGTGGGGACGCACTCCACGACCGGCAGTCGCACGAATTCACTGGTGCGCGCCGCGCGCGTGGCCGGGCGAAGAGAGACGATGAGTTCGGCGGTGCGCGTGCCGGACTCGACGATCTCGCGCAGCTTCATCCGGCCGCGCGGCACGCGGAAGTACCAGTCTGTCTGGCGAAGGATGGCGTGCCGGCGCGCCTCCGGCTGCGCGCGCAGGCCTGAGCGGCACGCCTCAAAGGACCTGACAGCCGCCTTGATCTCGAGATTGCGCACGTCGCGAACCCGATCCGCTACTCTCGCTGCCGTCGGGACTGGATCATGCGCCGCACCTTCTCGCGGATGGTGCCCGCCGCCACGTGGACGTAGTCGGGGTGCTGCCCCATGTCGATTTCGGCGGGCAGCGTGAGTACGTCGGCGTCTGGCGGCACGATGGCATGCTCCTGATAGTCGAGGAGCGTGCGCTTCCAGTTTGCGGCCACCCGCTCGTAGCTGTCGTGGATCTGGTTCAGGTAGTCCGCCTTGATCGTCTCCGCGTACCCGTCGCCCTCGGCCGCCCGCTTCGCGCGCCGCCGCTCGAGCAGCTCGGGCTCGGTGCGCAGATAGACCGTCAGGTCGGGCAGGCGGATGTGTTCGTTGCGCAGCGTCTGGTGGAACAGCGTCCGGTACAGCTTGGCGTGCGCGGCCGGCATCTCGCCCGAGTCGATCATGCGCTTGACGAACACCTCGGGGCCGTCGATGAACGGCCGATCCTCGATGATGATCACGCCTCTCGAGGACTCCCGGGTCATGAGATGACGGATCTCCCGCTGCTGCATCGTGCGCATGTTGAGGAACGCGACTTCCGTCGCAAAGATGTTCGCGACGCGGTCGTGGTAGAAGAGCGCCAGGCACTCGTCGATGAGCGAGCCCTTGTCGACGCGCTCCGAGAAGGTGAACAGCTCCGCACCGTCCAGCAGCGCTTCGAGGTCCTTCTTGTAGGGATCGCGTGCGAGCGCGTGCATCAGGGTCGTCTTGCCCGAGAACAGGTTGCCCATGATGCCGATGTGGAAGTTCTGTCTCACGTGCGTGCCCCGTGGAGAGACTGGTGCGCCCGGAGGGACTCGAACCCCCTACCTGCGGCTTCGAAGGCCGACGCTCTATCCAGATGAGCTACGGGCGCGCTCGGACGACTGACCGCCGTGAGGCCGGACGGCATCACTCGGTCGGGTTGATTGTAGCACGCGGGTTCGGGCCGCTCTCAGAGCGCCGGGACGTTTTGCGTGCCGAGCAGCCGGCCGTTCGCGCGCAGCCACGCGCGCGCCTCCTCGAACCGGGGACACAGCCGCGCCACTTCCTTCCAGAACCTGGTCGAGTGATTCAGGTGTCGCAGGTGTGCCAGTTCGTGCAGCAGCACGTAGTCACGCACGTCGGCCGGGACCTGGACGAGACGCCAGTTCAGCGTGATGCGCCCCGAGGCCAGGGGTACGGCCAGCGCATTCTCCAGCGTCATGCGACGCTGCTCTTCGACCTGGCGCGCAACGACTGGTCTGATACGCTGCTGGCCTGGAGCGGAATCGAGCGGCGGCAACTGGGGCGCGTGGTGCCGGGCGGCACGGTGATCGGGATTGTTGCGCCGGAGATCGCGGCGGAATTGAATCTTCCACGAGGCGTGAAGGTTGTCGCCGGGGGTCACGACCAGTGCTGCAATG
>JAPKZP010000758.1 GCA_026393735.1 Acidobacteriota bacterium | reverse complement strand
TGGGCGCCGTGACGATGGCCACGGCGCGCCGGTCGCCGATCCCCAGCAGCGCGGCAAGATCGAGGCGCTGATCCGCCCCCGACAACCCTTCGCTGATGGCATCCCACACGCTCCGCCTCGGGGGATAGACGACGAGTTCCACACGGTCTTTGGCGGGGATCTTGGCGCGCTCCTTGGCTAGCGCCACGGCGCGGTCCAGGCCGCCGAGCGCGTCCACCAGGCCGAGCTTCTGTGCCTGTCGCCCGGTCCAGACGCGCCCCTGCGCAATCGCGTCCACCGCCTCGGGCTTCATGTGGCGCGCCGCTGCGACCTTCTCGATGAACTGATCGTAGAACGCGCGCAACTGCTCTTCCAGCTTCGCGCGATCACCCTCGTTGTACGGCCGCACGGGGGAGTTCATGTCCGCGTGCGTGCCAATCGAGAGGGACTCGATGTTCATGCCGAGCTTCTCGTACGTGCCGCCCGTGACGATCTTCCCGCCGTAGATGCCGATCGATCCCGTCAGCGTGCCGGGCTCGGCCACGATGTCGGGCGCCGCCATGGCGATGTAGTAGCCGCCGGACGCCGCAAGGTCGGACATCGACACCACGAGCGGGCGGGCCGACGTCCCCGTGCGGACCAGCGTCAGTTCCCGCCAGATGACGTCGGAGGCAATCGTCGATCCGCCCGGGCTGTCGACTCTGAGCACGACCGCCTTGATCGAGTGGTCTTCGCGCGCTTTGCGGATGTACTCGACCAGCGTGTCGGATCCGGCGACGGCGCCGTTCATCGGGTCGTAGCCGCTGCGGCCCGAGTTGATGATGCCCACGGCGTTGATGACGGCGATGCGAGGCCCGCTGCCGTAGCCGGACGAGCTGCTGCTGACGCGCGCGTAGTCCTCGCCCTTCACGCGGGCAACCTTGCCCCCCTTCGGCTGCAGCTTCCCGTCGATCTGGTCTTCGTACGCCAGGTCGTCAATCAGCCCGAGGTGCATCGCGTCCTCGGCCAGGAACGGCCCCCCGTCCACGATGCCCCGGATCTCCTCGACGCTCTTCTTCCGGCCGGCGGCCACGCCCGAGACGAGCTGCTCGAAGAAGTCGCGGTTCAGCGACTCGGCCATCTCCCTGTGCGCCGGCGTGAACGTCTTCTCCGTGAGCTGGTTCGGGGCCGTCTTGTAGTCGCCGATGTGGAAGAAGTCCGGGTACGCGCCGATCTTGTCCAGTGTCCCGCGCAGGAAGAGCTCATAGCTGGCGAGGCCGCTCAGGTTGAGCGGGCTCGTGGGCATCAGGAAGATGCGCTCGCATCCCGTCGCGAGGTAGTACTCACGGTCGCCGCCGAACTCCAGGTAGGCGACGGCCTTCTTGCCGGACGACCGGAAATCGATGACCGCGTCACGGACCTCCTGCAGCTTGGCCCAGTAGGCGGACGTGAGGTTCGCCGGGGCCACGATCACGCCCGTGATGCGCGTGTCGGTCTTCGCCTTGCGGAGGTTGTCGACGATGGTCCGCAGCGACGGGCGCCGCGCGGCCACGAAACCATCGAGCAGGGTGTCGGACGGCGTCTCGGCCAGATCGCCCTCGACCCGCACGATCAGTACCGAGTTCGCCGACACGGCGGGTTCCCGCCCCACCAGCAGCGTCAGGGCAATCATGCCTCCCACCGAGACGATGATGGCCAGC
>JAPKZP010000574.1 GCA_026393735.1 Acidobacteriota bacterium | reverse complement strand
TCGGCGACGACGTCGTGATCGGCGACTCCCGCTTTACCGTACGGGGCATCGTCCTGGCGGAGCCCGGTCGCACGGCCGGAGCCTTCAGCTTCGGGTCGCGAGTGTTCGTGGACTTCGACGATCTGCAGCGGGCAGGTCTGCTCAGCGTCGGGAGCCGCGCGTCCTACGAGATCCAGGTGCGCCTGCCGGAACGCCAGGTTGCGCCGCTGGCGCGAGACCTGCGCGAGCAGTACAAGGACCGGTTCGTGCGCGTCCGCTCGGTCCAGACGGCAGAAGACGACATCGGGCGGGATCTCGAGCGCACGGAGAACTACCTCAGCCTCGTGGGCCTCGTCATCGTGGTGCTTGGGGGCGTGGGCGTGTGGAGCGTCGTTCGCGTCTTCATCCAGCAGAAGCTCAAGACGATTGCGATCCTGAAGTGCGTCGGCGCAACGACGCGGCAGATCCTGCTCATCTACATCGTACAGGTCACGGGGATGGGCCTGCTGGGCAGCGCCCTCGGCGTGGCCCTTGCTCAGGCCGCCGTCATCTGGCTGAAGCCGATGCTGGTCAGCGCGACCGGCGTGGACGCCGCGCTCACCGTGACGCCCTCGGCGGTGCTGCAGGGTGCGGGCATCGGTCTGATGGTGTCCCTGCTCTTTGCGGTGGTGCCGCTCGTCGACATCCGGTACATCCGGTCGTCGATCCTGCTTCGCGAGTCGACGGCCCAGCCGTCGCGCCGGGACTGGGTGCGGTATCTCACGATGTTCGTCGTCGGCGCCGGCGTGGTCGGTCTCGCGGCGTGGCAGGCGGGGTCGTGGCGCATAGGCCTGACGCTCGCCGGCGGATTCTCCCTGGTGTCCCTCGTCCTGCTCGGCGTCGGCGTCCTGCTGGTGAAGGCCCTCAGGCCTCTCCAGACGAGCCGGTGGTTCTCCATCCGCCACGCGGCGCGGCGCGTGGGCCGGCCGGGCAGCCAAGTGCGGCCGATCCTGCTGGCGGTGGGGCTGGGCGCGTTCCTGATCGTGGGCGTTCGCCTGCTCCAGGCCAACCTGCTCGCGCAGTTCCAGGTGACGGCGCGGCCCGACATGCCGGACATGTTCCTCATCGACGTGCAGCCCGACCAGGTGGCTGGCCTGCGGGCGCATTTTGCCGCGCCCGGCTCGGGCGTCCGCCAGCCGCCTGAGTTGATTCCGGTCCTGCGCGCCCGGGTCACCGGCATCAGGGGGAGGGCCGTCCGGCTGGAGAACTACGAGGATGTCCGCGCCCGCGGAGGCCTCGGGCGGGAGTTCATCGTTACCTACCGCCCCCGCCTCGCGCAGAACGAGCGAGTGGTTGACGGCACGTTCTGGCCGTCGGTGCCGGCGGCGGAGGCGGAGGTGTCCATCGAACAGGGCCTGCGCGATCGCCAGCAACTGTCGATCGGCGACGTCATCCGCTTCGACATCCTCGGCCGAGCGGTCGACGCGCGCGTCACGAGCGTCCGCAGCGTGGAATGGGCGGATGCGCGCGCCGGCGGGTTCATGTTCGTGTTCCGGCCCGGGCCGCTCGACAACGCGCCGCAAACCTATATCGCGCCCCTCAAAGGGCCGGCCGATGCGACAGCGAGGGCCCGCCTGCAGCGCGACATCACGGTGCGCTACCCGAACGTGTCGGTCGTGGACGTCCAGGAGATCCTGGCGACGGTCACGCAGGTTCTCGGGAGCGTCGGCCTGGCAATCAGCGTGGTGGGGTCGATCGTGCTCTTCAGCGGACTGCTCATCCTCATCGGGTCGATCTCGATGACGAAGTTCCAGCGGGTCTACGAGGCGGCAATCCTGAAGACGCTCGGCGCGACATCGCGGCGCATTGCCGCCATGCTGGCTGTCGAGTATGCGCTGCTGGGCTTTCTCGCCGGGTCGATCGGGTCGGTGGGAGCCCTCGGGCTCTCGTGGGTCCTCAGCCGCTATGCGCTCGATGTCCCGTGGCGGGCGGTCCCGGAGGTGGTGGCGGCGGGCATCGGGCTCTCGACGATCCTGGTCGCCGTCGTTGGAATTCTGGCCAGTTTCGACGTGTTGCGCCGCCGTCCGCTGGCGACCCTGCGGGCCGAGTAGGCCGGGGTTGCGGTGCCGGGAGACGTGTTATGATTGTCTATTATCCGCGTCAACGGTGACGCAGGAGTGGGGGGCATGTCCGAGAGCTACCGCGAAGCGCTGATGCACAAGAGGGCCGAGATCCTCGCCACGGGAGGCATCCGGCCGATCGCCGCGACGATGGAGAACAACTCGCGCCAGGGAGACCTGGCCGATCAGGCCAGCGGCAACAACGAAGTTCACATTCAGCTGAAACTCAAGCAGACC
>JAPKZP010000352.1 GCA_026393735.1 Acidobacteriota bacterium | reverse complement strand
TGAAGTAGCGCGGATTGCTGCGGTCCGACAGCGCCCCGAGGAGGAACTTGCCGAGTCCGTACGCGATTGCGGTGAGCGCGAGGATGTCGCCGATCTGCGACTTGTCGTAGCCCAGCGCCAGCCCCATCTCCTTGGAGACCACGGGCAGGTTGTTGCGGACGAAGTAAAAGGTCGCGTACCCGATGAACGTGCTCTCGAGGATCTGCCAGCGCAGGCGGGGGTACGCCCGCTTGACCTGGTCATCCGGAAGACGCGGGGCATGGGGCCGGGCGCGGAAGATCGCGCGCAGCGGTTCGGTCATCGTCACGGCAGGCTCCTGTGCGGGGGGATGCCCTTCGGCGTGCGGCCAGGCACGAGGCCGGGCGCACGACAGCCCGCACAGTCTAGCCCGGACCCTGCCCGAAGGCCAGCCCGAGGAGAACGCGTGCAATGCGCCCATGGGTATCGCGCCGGGCAACGCGTGCCGCCGCGTGCAGACGAGAAGCTGTCGACATCCGCATGAAAGCGGTCTATCGTAGCCGCCGAGGTTCGGATGGGCGACGCGACTGCCCGTCACGCATGAGATGAAGGCGGCCCGGCCACGCAGCCGGAGGAAGCAGGAGCAGCGGTGAAGCGATCACTCGGCCGTGCGATTGTGACGGATGCGCAGTTCTGGATCCCCGTCGGCGTGCTCCTGCTCGGCGCCGGCCTGCTCCTGGCGTTGAGGTGACCCATGGCGAGCCGTCCTGACCCCTCACGCACCTCGCAGGTCTCCCTGCATCGCCTCGGCGTCATGTGCGGACTGGCCGCAGGCGCCGGGCTCGGCGCGGCCGAGGCGCCGACCAAGCTCGTGACCACGGGCCTGTCGCCGTTTCTGATATCCCTCGGCATGGTCGCCGGCGTCTTCGTCGCGCGGTGGACCGTGCCCATGGTGCTGAAGGGCAGCGACTACGTCTGGGCGGACCTGCGCCAGAAGCCGCATCTTGTGGTGTGGGCGCTTCTGGCCGGCATGATCTGGGCCGTGGCCAACACGCTGACCGTGTTCGCCATCCGTGACGTCGGATTGTCCGTCGCGTTCCCGCTCTGGAACACCAACAGCCTGGTCGGGCTCTTCTGGGGGTGGCTGCTGTTCCGGGAACTCCGCGCTGCAAGCTCGCGGCAGTGGGCCAAGGTGCTGGGGGGCGCCGCGGCCATCGTGGCCGGCGCGTGTCTCACCGCGCTCGCCACGTCCCACCAGTCGGGCGGCGAGGTGCGCAGCGCCGCGATGGGCATCGCCGCCGCGCTTTGTGCCGGCCTGCTCTGGGGGACGATGTACATCCCGTACCGGAAGGCGTACATCAGCGGCATGAACCCGCTGTCGTTCGTGACCGTCTTCACGTTCGCCGAACTCGGCACCGTGCTGGCCCTCGCACTGGCATTCGAGGGCGGCGTGCAGAACCTGACGGCGGCGTTGTCATCGGCCAGGCCGGGCCTCTTCTGGCTGTTCCTCGGCGGCTTCTGCTGGGTGCTCGGCGACCTCTACCAGCAGTACGCGGCGAAGTACATCGGGATCGGGCGCGGGATCCCGCTGTCGAACACCAATCAGCTCTGGGGCCTGGCCGCCGAGGCGGAGACAGGCGAGCAGGCGTCCTGGCGATCGGCGATGCAGCGCGAGTGCGATCGCTACGGGCTCGACCCGGTGCAGGTGGCGTCCGCGTTGCGGGGCGACGACCCGCTCGCCAGCCGCTCGTCCGGCCGGCGATGGTGGGAATACCTCGTCGCGGCCGGCGCCGTCGGCATCTTCGTCTGGCTGGCGATGTACGCCGAGCGGCCGCAGATTCCGTTCGACGGCGTCTGGGCCGTCCTGCTCAGCGGTGTGAGCGTACTCGCGCTGGTGGCGTCCGGGGTCGTGCTCTACAGGCGGACCCGGTTCTCGTGAGGCCGGCGCTCGGTGAACGTGAAGCGTGGCCCGGGGTCTTCAGACCCCGGGGATAGAATCAGCAGCGCCAGGTCGGGACGGAAGACATGCAGGAGTGGATCGTCGACGACGCCGATGCCGACGTGCGCCTCGACCTCTGGCTGGTGCGCCGTGCCGGCGCCGCGTCGAGGGCGAAGGCGGCCGCCTGGCTGGAGCGGGGCAAGGTCTTCCTCGGTGACCGGCCGGCGGGCCGGTCGGACGCCGCGCACCGCCTCAGGCCAGGACAGCGGGTGGGCCTCTGGATCGATCGGCCGGGGTCGGCGAAGGCGGCCGACCGGCAGGTCTACGACATCCAGGACCTGCTGCATATCGTTCACGAAGATCCAGACTTTCTCGTCGTCGACAAGCCCGTCGGGCTGATTGTCGAGCCGCTGCCCGGCCGGGTCGGTGAGGAAACCACACTGCTCGATCTGCTCGTCGCCTACTACCATCACGACGTGCGCGCACAGCTCTACGTCGTCCACCGGATCGACCGGCACACCAGCGGCCTCGTGCTCTTTGCGCGGACCGCTGCCGCCCGCGACGCACTCAAGGACCAGTTCGAGAATCGGACGCCCATGCGCATCTACCAGGCCGTGTTGCTCGGCCGCGTCACCCCCGAGCAGGGGAGGTGGACGGATCGGTTGGCCTGGGATGCCGAGTCGTACCGCCAACGGCGCGCGCACGGCACCGATGCGAGGGGCAAGGATGCCATCGCGGACTATGTGGTCCGGGAGCAGTTTGCCGAGGCCGCGCTCGTCGAGGTCTCGCTCGTCACGGGCAAGCGCAACCAGATCCGGGTCCAGGCGGGCCTGCGCGGGCATCCGCTCCTCGGTGAGCGGCAGTACCGATTCGACTCGCCGCCCGAGCCACCCGACCTGCCTCGCATCGATCGGCAGGCCCTGCACGCGTGGCGGCTGGGATTCTCGCATCCTGCGACCGGGCGCCAGACCGAGGTCGAAACCCAGCCACCGGAGGACCTTCTGCAGCTGCTGAAGGCGCTGCGGCGTTCGGGGCGCGCGTGAGCCGTTTTGCGGTGCCGTCGCCTGCCCGGTCGAGGTTCAGGCTTTGGCCGCGGTGATGTCGACCTGGATCGCGCGCCACTTGCCCTGACGGAATCGCAGGTAGCCCAGCGTCGCACGCATGACGTGGCCCAGGACGATGGCGGTCCAGATGTCCGCGGATCGCAGGCCGTGGGCGGCGTCCATCACGGCGCAGTAGGTCAGCGGGATCGCGATCTGGCTGACGAGAGAGATGTAGAAGGGGCTCGTGGTATCGCCCGTGCCTTGCAGGGCGCCGTTGTAGACGAGCGCCACGGTCACGAAGAATCCCGACACGGTGAGATAGCGCAGCAACTGCGCACCGATCTCGAGCACGTGCGGCTCCTTCATGCCGAAGATGCCGAGCAGGTACGACGGGATCGCCACGAAAGCCAGGCCCACGACAAACGCCACACCCAGCCCGATGCGCGCCGCCACCCACGCCCCGTCGACACTTCGCTGCGGCTTGCCGGCGCCGAGGTTCTGCCCCGTAATCGTGGCGGCCGCGCTCATCAGGCCCACCGACGTCCACGTGATCATCGAGAACAGCTCCGTGTAGCCCACCGCGTACGCAGCCTGCGCAGCCGCGCTGTACTCGAGCGATCCGATGAAACGCAGCAGGATCACGCCCGCGACGTTCATCGCGATGCCCTGCAGGCCCGTTGGCAGCCCGAAACGGAAGATCGACCGGATGATTGCCCAGTCCGGCGCGAAGTTCAGCGGGCGCGGCACGCGCACGACATACTTGCCCGACAGCACCATCGCATTCCCGACGAGCGCGACGATCACGTTTGCCGTGACCGTGCCGAGCGCCGCGCCGAACGCGCCGAGTTGCGGGATGGGGCCGAGCCCGGGGATGAGCACGAGGTTGAACGCCGCGTTCAACACCGTGGCCGCGATCCCGAGGCGCAGGGGCGTGCGAGCGTCACCGGCGGCCCGGAACGCGCCCCCCAGCATGAAGAACACGAGCATCCCCACATTGCCCACGAACATCGTCCGCAGGAACGGCAGGGCCGCTTCCTTCACGGGCGGCGCGGCCCGCACGACATCGAGCAGCACGGGCGCAAGCAGGTAGCCGGCGACGGCGAGCACGACCGACAGGAAGAGGGACGTCAGGAACGCCTGCTGGACGACGCGGCTGACCTTCTCGGGCTCGCCCGCGCCCGTGAAACGGGCCACGAGCACGCCCATGCCGGAATAGAGGGACGCGATGAAGACGATGACGACCAGGAAGATCTGCCAGCTGACGCCGATGGCGGCATTCGCCGTGTAGCCGATGAAGTGGCCCACCATCGCGTGATCGATGATGCCCTGCAGCCCGGCGATGACGTTCTGCAGCATCGTGGGCCACGCCAGCTTCCACACGGCGGCCGCGAGCGGCCCGTCCACGATCGACCGATCGAACTTTTGCACGATCTTTTCATCTTACCCGAGCTTCGCGATCCGTGTGCTAGCATGCGACGGGGAGTCCCACATGCCTGAAGGCGTCCGGCGCGCGATTTTCTCGAGCAGTGACTTCGTCTGGGGACCGTGGTCGACCCCGATCGGCCCGATGCCGGGCCCGTTGATGATCCTGCTCATCGTCGTCGGCATCTACCTGACGATTCGGACCGGCGTCGTCCAGGTGCGCCGGTTCCCTGAAGCCGCCCGCACCATCGTGCCCGAGCAGCAGGAATCGGCCGGCGGTGCGCTCTCGCCGTTCCAGGCCTTCATGACCGCGCTGGCGGCGTCGATCGGCACCGGGAACATCGCGGGCGTCGCCACGGCCATCGTGTCCGGCGGGCCGGGCGCCCTGTTCTGGATCTGGGCGTACGGCTTCATCGCGATGGCGATCAAGTTCGCGGAGGCCGTGCTCGGCATGACCTTCCGCGTCGTCCGCGAGAACGGCAGCTCGTCGGGACCGATGTACTATCTGCGCGACGGGCTGAAGTCACCCCTGCTCGCCGGCGCCTACGCCATCGTGGCCGCGCTGGCTGCCCTGTTCACGACGCCGTTCACCCAGCCCAATTCGATGGCCGTCGTGCTCAAGAGCCAGTTCGGCATCCCGACCTGGGCGGCGGGGCTCGTGATCATGGTCCTCACGGGACTCGTGCTCATCGGCGGCGTGAAGTCCATCGGCCGCGCGGCGGAGAAGCTCTCACCGCTGAAGGTGGGGCTCTACCTGCTGGGCGGGCTGTTCGTGATTCTCTCCCACGCGTCGCAATTGCCGGGCGTCCTCGCGCTCGTGTTCCGCGAGGCCTTCTCCGTGCGCGCTGCGGTCGGCAGCAGCGCGGGGATCGGGATCATGGTCGCGATGCGCTACGGGCTGGCCCGCGGGATCTATGCAAACGAGGCCGGCTACGGAACCGCCGCCGTGGCCTACGGGACCGCGCGATCGAAGACGCCCACACAGCAGGGGCTGAACGCCGTGATCGAAGTCTTCGTCGTGTCCTTCGTGACTTCGTCCATCAGCGCGCTGACGATCCTCGTGAGCGGGGTGTGGCAGTCGGGCCTGACGAGCTCGGCCGTGGTCGCGCAGGCGTTCAATACCGCCATCCCGACGGCGGGCGGGTGGATCGTGGCGTTCTGTGCGTTCCTCTTCGGGTACACGACCCTCATCGGGTGGGCGTACTACGGTGAGCAGTTCTTCGAATACCTGCTGGGGGTGCGGGTCACGATCCCGTACCGGGTGACCTACTGCCTGTTGATTCCGATAGGGGCGATGCTGAGCGTGGAGACCGTGTGGGCGTGGGGCGACCTGATGAACGGGCTGCAGGTGTTTCCCAACCTGATCGGGCTGGTCGGCCTCAGCGGTGTCGTGGCCGCGGCCTCCCGGGCGTCCATCCGGCCGAACCGCGTGCGTGAATAGCGCCTGCAGGCACGGGCGGAAGGTTACACAGGAGATCGAAAAACGTGGCGGGCTCCAGGTCAGGCAGGTCTGTCGCCCGGATCGGGCGGCGGCGACAGTCGCGCTCGACAGGCGGCAGTTCGGGTTCGAACCCCAGTTCCTCGGTGATCGTCGCGCCGAACTTCGCCGGGTGGGCCGTGGCGAGGCATACGACGGGAATCGACGCGTCGATCCCGGAGCGACGGCGGCGTGCCGCAGCCCAGGCGACGGCGGCGTGCGGATCGAGGACGAGGCCGTGCGCGGCGTACGCCTCGCGAATCGTGGCGCGGGTGTCGTCCTCGGACACACGCTCGCCCATGATGGCGTGACGGACGGCGTCCAGCGAGCCGTCGTACAGGGCGGCCAGCCGGGTGAAGTTGCTGGGATCGCCGACATCCATGGCGTTCGACACCGTGGCGACCGACGGACGCGATCGATAGGTGCCGGTGCGCAGGTACTCCGGCAGGACGTCGTTGACGTTGGCGGCCGCGATGAAGCGCGCGCCGGGCAGGCCCATCCGCGCCGCTATGACACCGGCGGTGAGGTTGCCGAGGTTGCCCGAGGGCACCGAGAACACGACCGGCGCCCCGGCGTGGCCGGCGACTCGCAGACAGCTGAAGACGTAGTAGAAGCTCTGCGGCAGCAGCCGCCCGATATTGATCGAGTTTGCTGACGAAAGCCGCAACGGCGCCAGCGACGGATTGAGGAACGCCGCCTTGACGAGCCGCTGGCAGTCGTCGAAGACGCCTGGCACGCGGACCGCCGTGACGTTCCCGCCGATCGTGGCCATCTGGGATTCCTGGAACGGCGAGACTTTGCCGGCGGGATAGAGCACGACCACCCGCACGCCGGCCACGCCCGCGAATCCCCTGGCGACGGCACTCCCCGTGTCGCCTGACGTCGCGACGAGAATCGTCGCGTGTTCGCCGCGTTCGGCAACGAGGTGCCCGAAGAACCGGGCGAGAAACCTCGCGCCGAAGTCCTTGAAGGCCAGCGTTGGCCCATGGAACAGCTCGAGGATCCACAGGCCGTCGCCGACGAACCGGACAGGCACCGGGAAGTTGAGCGCGTCACGAACCAGCCGCTTGATAACGTCCGGCGCGAACTCGCCCTCGAGCAGCCGGGAGGCCAGCCGCGCCGCGAGATCGTCGAACGGCAGGTCACGCCAGGCGGCGAGGTCTCGCGCGTCAAAGACCGGCAGCGTTGCCGGGAGATAGAGACCGCCGTCAGGGGCCAGCCCCTGCAACAGGGCGTCCCGGAAGTTCACCTCCGGTGACCCGTGATTCGTGCTGATGAGTCGCATGTCAG
>JAPKZP010000009.1 GCA_026393735.1 Acidobacteriota bacterium | reverse complement strand
CGGAAGACGACCGAACTCGACGCCTCTGATGTCGAGCCGATCGCGCGCGGACAGGTGCGTCGCGAAGACGAGGCCGCCGCCGCCGCAACCGACCTCGCGATCAGGGACACGGATCTCGTCAGCACCGTGGTCTACAGCCACCACTACTACGGGTTCTGTCCGGACTGGGTCGAGCAGGCGGCGCGGGCGCGCCTCGGGGATCTGTACGTGCTGCTCCACCCGGATGTGCCGTGGGTCGCGGATGGTCTTCAGCGGGATCGCCCGCAGGAGCGCGCGCAGATCCACGCGTTGTTTCGCCGGCGGCTCGAGTCGTTCGGCGCTGCGGTTGTCGACATCACGGGCACGTGGCAGGCCCGAACGGACACGGCCATCGCGGCGATCGTCGAACTCCAGCGGCGGCGGGCGGACGGCCAGGCTGCCGACGCGGGCGCGAAGTAGTCAGTCGTCAGCAGCCACAGGTGCGTAGCCCCGGCGCTTCAGCCCCGGGGTCGCCGAAGGCAGCAGGCCCAACCTTGCGCAGTTAGATCACGCCGGCTGCTGCAAGCGCGGAGTGGCTGCCAATCGCGATGCCGAGCAGTACGATCACCCACGCGAACGCGCGCCGGAGCGTCCCGGGCGACACGCGCCGGACGAGCCGGGTGCCGGCGATCATCCCCGCCAGCGCCGCCACCACCATCGCGAGCATGATCGGCCAGTCGATCCGGGCGTGCCCCAGTTGTCCCAACAGGCCGCCCAGTGAGTTGAACGCGATGATGGCGAGCGAGTTCGGCACCGCCTCGGTGATCTCGAGACCCGCAAAGAGCACCAGCGCCGGCACGATCAGGAACCCACCCCCCACTCCAAGAAAGCCCGTGAGGATGCCAACGACGAACCCGACAGCCGCGCACCGGGTGAGGCTGGCTGCGCCATGCCGCGCAGGCTGTCCGCCGGGGGCCAGCATCCGCACCCCTGCCGTCACCATCAGCGCGGCGAACAGTCCCATGAGCGCCGGCCCCGACACCAGACGGGTCAGGTGTGATCCGCCCCACGCGCCGACAGCGCCCGCCGCCGCGAACATGCCCGCGATGCGCGGCCGCACCGCGCCGTGCCGGGCGTGTATCAAGCCGCCCACGGCAGCCGTCGTGCCTACGATGACGAGGGACATGGCGACGGCCTGGTGGGCGGGGATTCCGGCGACATAGACGAGGACGGGCATCGTGATGATCGACCCGCCGCTCCCCAGTGTCCCCAGGGCGACGCCGATCAGCACTGCAAGGAGCACCGCGCCAAGGACGCCCGCCGTCACGCAGGCCCCCGCACGCCGGAAACGGCCGGCACTGCCAGGCCGATGGCCGTTAGGATGAAGTGGCTGCGCGACGTCACAGGCGTGGATTCGATCAATGGGCAATATTACACAACAATCTTGAGAAACCTCTCCCGGAGAGGTTTTCCAGTCAATCTCGAGAAACAACTCCGGGAGAGGTTTTCCGGTACGGGTAGAATCGGGAGCACATGAGCGTCCTGAAGATTGGCGGGGGCGTTGCCCTCTCGGCGTTCCGCCTCGACAAGCTCAACGCCGCGATTCGTGCCGTCGAGCCTGGCCTGACGGTCACCGCCGGCCGGTTCTGGCATTTCGTCGAAGTCGAGCGCGACCTGGGGGCTGACGAGCGCGCCACGCTCCTGCGCCTGCTCACGTATGGCGAGGGGTGCGACGACCCGGCCGGGCGCGCGGTGCTTGTCACGCCCCGCATCGGCACCATCTCGCCCTGGTCGTCGAAGGCCACCGACATCGCGCGGCAGTGCGGCCTTGGGCCGATACGCCGCATCGAGCGCGGGACCGTCTACGGCGTGGCTGGCGACGGCGACCTCACCCGGGTCGTGGCCTTGCTCCACGATCGGATGACCGAGACGGTGCTGCCGTCGCTCGACGGGTCGGACGCGCTCTTCCACCACTTCTCGCCGAGGCCGCTCACGCATATCGATCTCCTGGGCCACGGGCGCGCCGCCATCGAGGACGCGAACGCCGCGTTCGGCCTGGCGCTGGCGCCGGATGAGATCGACTACCTCCTCGCGTACTTCGGGGAACTCGTCTTCAACGCGTCGTGGGTGATCGACGGCGAACCGCGCGGCGAATCGCTGTTCGGCATGATCCGGACGACCCACCAGGCGAATCCGCAGGGCACGGTGGCGGCGTACTCCGACAATGCGGCTGTCATGGAAGGCCGCACGGTCCGCCGCTTTTTCGCCGATCCTGTCACCGGACGTTACGGGTTCGAGGATGACCTGACGCATACGCTCATGAAGGTGGAGACGCACAACCACCCGACGGCCATCTCGCCGTTTCCGGGGGCCGCGACCGGCTCCGGCGGCGAGATCCGCGACGAGGGCGCGACGGGTCGAGGGTCGAAGCCCAAGGCCGGCCTGTGCGGGTTCTCCGTGTCGAACCTCCGGATCCCCGGCGCCGAACGGCCGTGGGAAGGACCGGCGTCGAAGCCCGACCGCATCGCGTCGCCGCTCGCGATCATGATCGAGGGCCCGATTGGCGCGGCGTCGTTCAACAACGAGTTCGGCCGGCCCAATCTCGCGGGCTACTTCCGCACGTACGAAGCCACGGTCGGCGGCACGACGCGCGGATATCACAAGCCGATCATGCTCGCGGGCGGGATCGGCAACATCCGGGCGCAGCACGCGCACAAGGGCGAGGTGCCGGGCGGCGCGCTGCTCGTCCAGCTTGGCGGGCCCGGCATGCTCATCGGCATGGGCGGCGGCGCGGCGTCGTCGATGTCGACCGGCGCCAACACGGCTGATCTCGACTTCGACTCCGTGCAGCGCGGCAACGCCGAGATTCAGCGGCGGGCGCAGGAAGTCATCGACCGCTGCTGGGCGCTCGGCCCGGCGAACCCGATCCTCTCGATTCACGACGTCGGGGCCGGTGGCCTGTCGAACGCGCTGCCGGAGATCGCGCACGGCGCGGGCCGAGGCGCGCGCATCAACCTGCGCGCGGC
>JAPKZP010000779.1 GCA_026393735.1 Acidobacteriota bacterium | reverse complement strand
GGCCGGTCGGCGGCACGCTGGCGGCCGGCAGCGATGTCGCCGAGGTCGTGCTCGCAGACCCCGACAACCTGGCGCCGTACGATCTCACACCCAAGGCGCTCGAGGTGATTGCCGCCGCGCGGCGGCTAGGTTGAGGTGTCGCATGGGAACCACCGAGAGAGGTTCGTCCACCACCGGGCCCATCTCCCGGCGGCGTGTGCTCGCGCTGGGGGCGGCGGCATCGGCCTCCCTGCTCGTCGGCCCCGCGTCGATGGCCCGGACCTACGCCGCCAACACGAAGATCCGCTTCGCGCTCATCGGCGTGGGCGGCATGGGCAGCAAGGGCGTGGCCGTGGCTTCAGGCGAACAGATCGTCGCGGCCGCCGACGTGGACACCGCGGTGGCCGCCGACGGGCTCCGGACGATCACGAGCCAGTTCCCAGGCGTGAAGATCTACACGGACTACCGGCGGCTGTTCGACGCCGAGCGCGGGCTGGACGCCGTGTGGATCGCGACGCCCGACCACCAGCACTTCCCGATCGTCGTCCGCGCCCTGGAAGCGGGGCTGGCGGTCTACTGCGAGAAGCCGCTGTGCCATGACATCTTCGAGGCGCGGAAGCTCCGCGACATGGCGGCGGCCAGGCGCGTCCCGACGCAGATGGGCAACCAGGGACACTCCGGGGAGCACGTCCGCCTGATCTGCGAGTGGATCTGGCAGGGCAGCCTCGGCGACGTGACCGAGGTCCACGTGCGCCCGCCTTACAACGAGATGGACTCGGGTTCGCGCTCCGCGGGCGAGGCGGCGCGCGTACCGGTCGCCCTGGACTGGGACGTCTGGCAGGGGCCGGCCGGGGCGCGCGAGTACCGCACCGGCATTCACCCGAAGGGCTGGAGGGGCTGGATCGACTACGGCACGGGGCTCATGGGCGACTGGTTCTGCCACAATGCCGACGGTGCCGTCTGGGCGCTCAGGCTGAACGAAGCCGACACATGCGAGGTGGAGTGCGAGGGCGAAGCCCCCGGCCCGACCAACTGGCCGCACGACGTCCGCGTCTCGTGGATGTTCCCGCAGCGCGCCGGCATGGTGCCCTGCATCCTGCGATGGAGCGCGGGCACGTTCCACGACGCGCCGATGCCGCCGACCGTCGATCCCCGCCGCGTCGCGGCGGTCGCGCCGTATCCGACCGCGTACTTCGGCACCACGGGCATGGCCGTCTCAGGCTTGTGGATGGACGGCGCGCGGCTCTTTCCCGAGACCTTCATGCGGGAGGTCGGCAGGCCCCGCCGCGTCCTGCCACGGGTAGCTGGGCACGAAGCGGACTTCCTCCAGGCGATCCGCACCGGCGGCCGCTCGTCGGCCGACTTCGACTACTCGGCCCGGCTCACCGAGATCATGCTGGTCGGCAACGTCGCTCTGCTGGTGCGCGAGCGGCTCCACTACGACTTCCGCGCGGGCCGGTTCACGAACAGCGACCGGGCCAACCACCTGCTCAAGCGCAACCCGCGCGCGGGGTGGGACGCCGGCTACGCATAGTCAGGACCGGCCGGCTGCCTCTCCACTCCTATCTCAGGTCCGACTGCTGAATCGGCGTGATGCGCCCGGCGAGCAGCACCGTGGCCACCAGTCCCAGCGGCCCGAGGACGCCCGCGATGACGAACATCGGGGTGTAGCCCATCGCGTCGACGACACGGCCGGTCCCCCAATTGAAGAGCACACTCGCGATCGCGGCCGAGGTTCCGCCGAGGCCGAACACGGACGCGACGGCCGACTTGGGAAAGAAGTCGCTCGGCAGCGTCTGCAGGTTATTGATCCAGATCTGAAAGCCGAACAGGACGACGCCCATCAGCACGAGCGCGGTGTAGGGGCTCTCCGCCCGCATGGCGAGGATCCCGGCGGGCATCAGCAGGGCGCCGACTGCCATGACGGCCTTTCGCGCGCGGTCGACGGTCCAGCCGCGCTGGATGAGGAAGCCCGACGCCCAGCCGCCGCCCAGGGCGCCGACGCCGGCGCAGAGGAAGGGGAACCACGCCGACATGCCGATCTGCTGCAGGCTGAACCCGCGCGCCTCCTGGAAATAGCTCGGCAGCCAGAAGATGTAGAGCCACCAGATGGGATCGGTGATGAAGCGGCCGATGACGACGGCCCACGTCTGCCGATACGTGAGCAGCGTCAACCAGCCCGGACGCCAGTTTGCCTGCTGCGCGAGGTTGGTGGACCTGTCCGACAGGATGTGCGCGCGCTCAGCCTCCGTGATCCACGGGTGCCGCTCCGGGAT
>JAPKZP010000688.1 GCA_026393735.1 Acidobacteriota bacterium | reverse complement strand
CTGGGCGACGTCTCCGGGACGGGCGCGCCGGCAGCGCTGCTGACCGCTGCCGCGCAGGCCATGTTCACCGTCGAGTCGAGCGAGGCCGCAGGGCCCGCCGACATGCTCGCGAAGATCAACGCGGGCCTGAAGCGCCGCAACGTCGAGTCGAAGTTCGTCACGATGTTCTTCGGGATCCTGGACCAGGAGGGGCGGCTGACCTACTCGAACGGCGGTCACAATCCGCCGGTGCTGGTCCGCAAGGACAGCGTGGCGCGTCTCGAGACGGGCGGGATGATCCTCGGGATGTTCGATTTCGCCCGCTACGACCAGGAGTCGCTGATCCTCGAACCGGGTGACGCGCTGGTCGTCTTCAGCGACGGCATTTCCGAGGCGCCGAACCTGGCCGACGAGGAGTACGGTGATGACCGGCTCATCGCCTGTCTCGAAGCCAATCGCGGCGCGACGCCGGCCGCGATGCGCGACGCGCTGGTCGTGTCCGCGCGGGCGTTCTGCAACGGGGCTATGCAGAGCGACGACATGACGGTGCTCATCATCCGGTATGCCCGGGCCTGACGGTTCTGCGGCGCGCGTCGGGGACGACGATCCCGGCTGGCGCCGGCGATGGCGGATCGCGGCCTGGCTCTGGGCGGCCTTCGCCATCGTCGTGTGGAACGTCGTGTTCGACGCCGTCGTTATCCAGTCCGGGCGGGACTATCTCACGCAGCAGGCCCTGCATCAACAGGGGCGCGGTCCGGCCGTCACCATTCCACAGGTCATGCGGCCGGGCATTCGTGCCGGGCTCCGGCTGGCGACGTTCAGCGGCGGAGGCGTCGCGGCCGTGGGCGCCGCCGGAGTGTGGCTCGCCCGCCGCCGCCGGCTAGCGACGCGGCCTCGATAGCCGCGCCTCGATGGCCGGCAGGGAGGCCGTCAGCACCTTTCCCACGATCTCCATGCTTCGCGCGCTCACCTTGTCGAGCGTGTCGTCGGCCGTGTGCCATGGCGGATAGTCGAGATCGATCAGATCGACCGCGTGCACGCCGGCCGCGAGGAACGGCATGTGGTCGTCCTCGACGGTGAAGGGTTCGGGGACGAACACCGAGTCGAGCTTCAGCGTCTTCGCCGTCGCCCAGATGGTGTCGGTCAACCAGGAGGTCGAGTTGGTCTCGCGCTTGATGACGAGATCCCGGTCGCCGATCATGTCGACGAGGATCATCGCCTTGATCGCCGGGAGGTCGCCGGCCGTCCTGGCCTGCTGGACGTAGTAGCGGCTGCCATACGTGTTGTCGTGGCAGCGCCCGGCGGCGCACGGGAACTGGTAGTACCAGTCGATGACCGCCTCTTCGCCGTCGAGGAACACCAGCTCGATGGTGAACGGGTTCTGCCGCGCCTTCAGCACGCGGGCCATCTCGATGAGGAACGCGGCGCTCGACCCGCCGTCGTTCGCGCCGACGAACCGGAACTCGCGGAAGAGCTTCGTGTCGTAGTGACCGGCCAGGATGATGCGGTCCGGCCGCGCGCCTACGGCCACGACGTTCCGCACGGCCTCGTCGATGCCTGCGGCGGCCATCCAGTAGGGGTCGATGTCGCCGAACTTCGGGTTCATGCCGCAACCGATGGCCAGGCCCTTCATCGAGCCGAGG
>JAPKZP010000351.1 GCA_026393735.1 Acidobacteriota bacterium | reverse complement strand
CGTTGAAGGTGACGCGCGACATCGTCCGCACATCCACGTGAAGCTGCCTGGCCAGCACGAAGCCCACTGAGGCGATCACGAAGATAGGCAGCAGGTCGTCGGCGAGAATCGTCAGCAGAAGGGTCATGACAAGTGCCCCATTCTACAGGGCTGCCCCGGCAAATGCGGACTAGAATAGTGGACCGAGGTGCTGACGTGAGACGACGTACTGTCCTGGCTGCCTGCCTGTTCGCGCTGTGTCTGCCGGCGATCGCCCTGGCGCAATCCACAACCGCCCGGCTGACGATTCTGCATACCAACGATACCCACGGGCATCTGCTGCCCTTCAGCTACCCGAGCATCGTGCCGGCCGGTTCGGAGCTCGAGCAGATGACGGAGCGATCGAACATCGGCGGCATCGCCAGACGAGCGGCGCTGGCCCAGAAGATCCGCATCGAGCAGAAGGGCCGCGGCATCCCCGTGTGGCTCGTCGACGTCGGCGACTTCTCCGACGGCACGCCGTTCTCGACCGAGTACAAGGGCGAGGCCGACATGGCGGCGATGAACGCCTCGGGCTACAACTTCGAGACGTTCGGAAACCACGAGTTCAACAACAAGCTCGAGCAGGTGACGAAGCTCCTCGGCCAGGCCAAGGCGCCGGTGCTGCTGGCGAACGCCATCGATCGGGCCACGCAGAAGCCGCTGGGCCAGGTGTACCGCGTCGAGAAGATCGGCGGCCTGCGCGTCGGCCTGTTCGGCCTGATCACGCACGAGGCCGGCACGTATCCCGCCGCCAAGGAGGGCATCGACGTCCTGGACGAAATCAAGACGGCGACCGGCGTTGTCGAGACGCTCAGGAAGCAGGCCGACGTCGTGATCCTGCTGTCGCACTGCGGCGAGGACATGGACCAGCGGCTCGCAGCCGAGGTGCCCGGCATCGACGTCATCGTCGGCGGCCACTCGCACACGCGCCTGCCGGTGGGTGAATTTGTCTGGCATGGTGATGACCTCAAGGACACCGATGTGAACGGCACGGTGATCGCCCAGGCCCATCAGTGGGGCGGCGAACTGGGCCGCCTCGACCTGCTGTTCGAGAAGGACGCGAAGGGCGCGTGGCACGTCGATCGCTTCCGGGCTCGCCTGCTGCCGCTGACGAAGGACATGCCCGCCGACCCGACCGTGGCGGCGGTGGTCGAGAAGTACTGGCAGCCAATCGCGGCCGCGTACGGCGAAGTGGTCGGCAAGGCCGCCGGCGATTTCAGCAGCCGTGGCGACGATGCCGCACCCTACAACCTTGTGGCCGACGCGATCCGGGAGTCCTTCGGCGTCGAGGTCGAGATGGAGAACTCCGGCGGCGTCCGCGCGCCGCTCGTCACCGGTGACATCACCAGGACGGATCTCGTCACGATGGATCCGTTCGACAACAAGGTCATGCTGTTCAAGGCGACGGGCCGGCAGATCAAGGACGTCCTGGCGCGCTACACACCCTACGTCTCCGGTCTGCGCTACAGGGTGGTCGACGGCCAGTTGATCGAAGCGTCGGTCAACGGTCAGCCGATCGACGACGACAAGACCTACACGGGCGCAACGAATTCGTACTTCGCCGGGTTCGCGCTGAAGGGAATCTCCCAGGAGAACACCGGGCGGCTGCGGCTCGACGTGCTGACCGAGTACATCAGGAAGAAGGGCACCGTGACCCCGGCCTACGATGGCCGGCGCGTCGTCATCGGCCGCAGCCGGAGCGGGGGATGACGAAGAGCATGGCGGCGCCGAGCGCCGCCATGGCGAGCGCGGTGCCGCCCAGGCCGGCGAGGGGGACGAGGACGAGGGTCGTTCCCCACGCCGCGATGGCGCCGCCCGCCACGTCGGCCGCGTAGAGCGCCGAGGCCGCACGGTCACCACGGCCTTCCCACTGCCCCGCCGCGTACCCGAATGCCGCCCCGGCCGAAGACCCGATGGCCAGGAGGAGCACGCTGACGCCGGCGAGGTCGGCGGCCCACTCCACGCGCGTCATCGCGGCGACCACTCCTGAGAGGAGACACATGGTGCCGCCGAGGGCGACACCGGATCGCCGCGGCCGTCCACGGCTGATCGAGGGACAGGCGAGCCACGCGCCGGCCGTGAGGCCGGCCATGAAGCAGGTCAGCAGCCATCCGACGTTGACGAATACGACGCCGTTCGCCATCTGGTAGCGCAGGATGAGGACGGTCTCCAGGCCCATGGCCGCGCCGCCGACCAGCGCGACAAACGCCACAGCCCGACGGGCCGCCGTCCGGCGCATCCAGGCGACACCGAGTCCCAGCACGGCCAGTCCGAGTCCGCACGCTAGCCACACGGCGGAGGCGCCCGCACGCGCCTCCGCACGAGCGACCGCCGGATAGAACTTCGCCAGCCACAGCATCGCGGCGTACTGGTAGCAGACCGGCGCGGCATCGCGGTTCGGGCGCGATACCGGCAGACCGCTCAGGACCCGCTGGACTTCGCCGCGCCGATCATTGCCGTAGAGATAGTGGAGGTACGGCGGCGTGACGAGCGTCGCATGTACGCGCCGGGCGGCCAATCGGCCCACGAGCACGTCCGCGTCCGACGGCAACGGTTGCGGAGATGCGAAGACGTAGAGCGTCGCACCTGGAACAACGGACGTGTGGTGGAACTCGAGGCGCAGGGCGTCGACGATGGTCGCCACCAGGCGCACGAGCGGGGGCGGCCAGAAGTTCTCGGCCGCCGGAAGCCGGATGCCCAGGACCCCCCCGGGCGCCAGGTGCTGCGCGCACCGCGCAAAGAACTCCTGCGTGTAGAACCGGCTGGTCTCGCCGGATGTCGGCTCCGGCATCGCCACGAGGATGAGATCGTACAGGCCCGCGTCCTCGAAGAACCGGCGAGGCTCGCCGATGATGAGGCGGGGCACGGCTCCAGTCCCGCGCGGGACGCGCAGGCGCTCACTGTACCGGCGTCCCAGGTCGAAGGCCCGCTCGTCGATTTCGAGGTTGTCGATCGACGACAGCCCGTGCGGGACGAGCGCGGCCGGGACGCCCTCGAGGCCGCCGCCGATCACGAGCGCGCGGCGCGGGGCGGGATGCTGCAGCGCGGAGAGGTCGGCGAACGCCTCGGCG
>JAPKZP010000724.1 GCA_026393735.1 Acidobacteriota bacterium | reverse complement strand
ACTGGCGGAGGGAACCGTCGTCTCGGACCAGACGGCCTTCCGCGACTGCATCTTTCTGGCGTGGCTGCATACCATGGAACGGCAGGTCGCCGATGCGATTCGGTCGCTCGCGGCCGGCCGGCCCGCATGGCAGGCGATCGATGCTGCGAAGGCGCTCGAATGGGTTGAGGGCAAGTTCAGCCTCGAGCTCGCCGACCGCCAGCGCGAAGCCGTGCGCCAGGCCATCGGCTCGAAGGTGCTCGTCATTACGGGCGGGCCCGGCGTCGGCAAGACCACGATTGTGCGCGCCATCCTCGCGATCCTGGCAGCCAAGCGCGTCCGCGTCGCGCTGGCTGCGCCGACCGGGCGCGCCGCGAAGCGGCTGACCGAGGTGACGGGGCTCGAAGCGAAGACGATTCACCGGCTCCTCGAAGTGAATCCCGCCGATGGCCGGTTCCGTCGCGGGCCCGCGAGTCCGCTCGAATGCGACCTTCTCGTCGTCGACGAAATGTCGATGGTGGACGTGCCGCTCATGCACGCCCTCGTGCGCGCCGTGCCGCCGGGCGCGGCGCTGCTGCTTGTGGGAGATGTCGATCAGTTGCCGTCTGTCGGCCCCGGCCGCGTTCTCGCCGACATCATCGAATCCGGCGCCGTCCCGGTCGTGCGGCTCACCGAGGTCTTCCGCCAGGCCGCCCGGAGCCGCATCGTCGTCAACGCGCACCGCGTAAATCGCGGCGAGATGCCCGAGCTGACCGTGAGCCCCGACACGCCGTCTGATTTCTACTTCGTCGTCGGAGCGTATCCCGCAGCGCTTCCACCTGCATCCCGTGCGCGACGTCCAGGTGCTGTGTCCCATGAACCGCGGGGCGCTCGGCGCGCGGTCGCTGAACCTCGAACTGCAGAAGGTGCTGAACCCGTCGGCGACCGGCGGCGTGCAGCGGTTCGGCTCCACCTTCGCCGTCGGCGACAAGGTGATGCAGATCGAGAACGACTACGACAAGGACGTCTACAACGGCGACATCGGGTTCGTGCGCTCCATCGACGCGGACCTCGGCGACGTCACCATCGAGTTCGATCAGCGCGCCGTCGTCTACGCCGCGCACGAGCTCGATCGCGTCGTGCTGGCCTACGCCACCACCATCCACAAGGCCCAGGGCTGCGAGTACCCCGCCGTCGTCATTCCCGTGACGACGCAGCATTACGTGATGCTGCAGAGGAACCTGATCTACACCGGGATGACGCGCGGCCGGAAGCTCGTCGTGCTGGTGGGACAGAAGCAGGCGCTGGCCATGGCCGTCCGCGGCCAGCACACCGTCCGCCGCTGGTCCAAGCTGAAGGACTGGCTGATGGCGACGCCGGATCCGGGCGACCACGGGGGGTCGCCCCTACGGCCGGACCGCATCCGGCAGATTCTAGTCCTGTCCCGCGTGACCCTGGGGGCGGACGTCGCCGTCACGGGCACGCTGATCGCCTACCTGAAGCGCCGCTTCCCGGAAGCGCGACTTGTGCTGCTCGCGCCGGGGCCCATCCGCGAGCTGTTCGCCGGGGACGAGCGCATCCGCGTCCGCGCCATCACGTACGCGCGCGACGGCGGCCTGATCGAGCGCCTCAA
>JAPKZP010000538.1 GCA_026393735.1 Acidobacteriota bacterium | reverse complement strand
CGAGGGCAGCAGCCGAAGCAGCGCGTCGAGGGCGGAGAGTTCCTCGTTCACCGCGATACGCAGCGCCATGAACACGCGGCGCACGGACGTCTCACGCTCGTCGTCGGGCACCCGCGGCAACGCCGACCGGATGGCCTCCGCCAGGTCCGTCGTCTGTTCAATGGACCTGCCGGCGAGCGCGGCAGCCAGGTCGTCGGCCCGCGGCTCGTCCGCGTTCTCCTGAAGCAGTTCGGCCAGCCTGGCAGCGGTCATCTTCTGCAGGAGCGCGGACGCCGGCTGACCGCGATGCGGGTTCATCCGCATGTCGAGGGGTCCTGGCGACTTTATGGAGAAGCCCCGCTCAGGCGTGTCGAGGTGCATCGAGGACACGCCGAGATCCGCGAGGATGCAGTCCGCACCCGTCATGCCCTCTGCGGCGAGCGCCTGGGGGAGCCCGGCGAAATTCGATCGCCGCGCGCGAAACGCCTCGGGCCCGAACCCCAGGCCACGGATGCGGGCCTCGGTCTTCGGCAATTCCAGCGGATCGACGTCGAGGCCGAGCAGCAGCCCGTGAGGCTGGAGCCGCGCCAGGATCGCTCGCGCGTGGCCGCCGTAGCCGAGCGTGCAGTCGACGGCTGTCTCCCCGGGCTGCGGAGTGAGCGCGTCGAGAACCTCGCGGACCATGACCGGGACGTGCGAGCCGGCCGGCGTCTTTCCCGAGGCGAGCACCTTGGCCACGGTGTCGGGGTACTGCTCCGGCGCGAGCTCCTTGTACTTCTCGTGGAAGCCGCGAGGGTGCTTGCCGGCATAACGCGGACGGCGGCGGTGGGGCGTGGAGGAATCGTCGTTCACAGCGCTTCGACGATCGTGGACATGGCCACCATCGTAGCCGTCCCAGGCGCTCCAGACAAACTCCCGGCCATTGCCCTTTGCTGTCGCCCGGCGCCGGTTTCGAAGTACAACTGCTCCTGATGTCTGAGCGCCTTGGCGATCTCCTGCCCGACGACGGCGATGTGTCGAGCGACACGCTGCTGGGACGGTTTCTCGACTACGCCGCCGGCAAGGGCCTGACCCTCTACCCGGCGCAGGAGGAGGCGATTCTCGAGCTGCTGGACGGCAGGAACGTCATCCTCAACACGCCGACGGGATCGGGGAAGTCGCTGGTGGCGTCGGCGATGCTGTTCTCGTCGCTGGCGCACGGGCAGCGCGCCGTCTACACGTGTCCCATCAAGGCCCTGGTGAACGAGAAGTGGATGGCGCTCTGCCGGGAGTTCGGCCCGGAGCAGGTGGGGCTCTCCACGGGCGACGCGACGGTCAATCGTGACGCGCCCATCCTCTGCTGCACGGCCGAGATCCTGGCGAACATCGCCTTGCGGGAGGGTGCGGACGCGTGGGTCGACCACGTGGTCATGGACGAGTTCCACTGGTACGCCGACCGCGACCGCGGCGTCGCCTGGCAGACGCCGCTGCTCACGCTGCCGAACACGCGGTTCCTCCTCATGTCCGCCACGCTCGGCGACACGGCGTTCTTCGAGGAAGCGCTTACCGGGCTCAACGGCCGGACGACAGTCTCCGTGAAGTCCGTCGACCGGCCGGTGCCGCTCGAGTTCGCCTACTCCGAGATTCCCCTGGCGCACATGCTTGAGAAGCTCTCGGATGAGGGCAAGACCCCGGTGTACGTCGTCCACTTCACGCAGGCCGACGCCGCCACGAGCGCCCAGGACTTCACGAGCCTGAAGATCTGCAGCCGCGAGGAGAAGATCGCCATCGCGGAGACCATCGCGGACTTCGAGTTTACGAGCCCCTACGGCGCGGACATCCGGAAGTGGCTGCGGCACGGGATCGGCCTGCACCACGCGGGCCTGCTGCCGAAGTACCGCGTGCTGGTCGAACAGCTCGCGCAGCAGGGCCTGCTCAAAATCATCTGCGGCACCGACACGCTGGGCGTGGGCATCAACGTGCCGATCCGGACAGTGCTGTTCACGCGGCTCTGCAAGTTCGACGGCCACAAGACCGGGCACCTGAGCGCCCGCGACTTCCACCAGATCTCCGGACGCGCCGGCCGCAAGGGATTCGACACGCGCGGATTCGTCGTCGTGCAGGCGCCGGAGCACGTCATCGAGAACATCAAGCTCAGCGAGAAGGCGGCCCGCGACGGGAAGAAGGTGACCAGGCGGCGGCCGCCCGAGCATAACTTCGTCAACTGGGATCTCAACACCTTCAAGCGGCTGATGGCGGCGTCGCCGGAGCAACTGGTGTCGCGCTTCCAGGTGTCGCACGGCATGCTGCTCAACGTGCTTAGCCGACGCGGCGACGGCTGCGGGGCCATGCGGCGGTTGATTCGCGAGGGCCACGAGCCAGAGGCCGCCAGGGAGGGGCACCGGCGCCGGGCCTGGCAGCTCTTCCGGGCGCTCGTGGCGCGGCACATCGTGGAGTTCATCCCGGAGACCGAGGACGGCTCCACCCTGCGGGTCAACGTGGACCTGCAGGACGACTTCTCGATGGATCAGACGCTGTCGCTCTACCTGCTCGAGACGATTCCCCTCCTCGACCCGGAGTCGCCGGACTATGCGCTGGATCTCGTGACGCTCGTCGAATCGATCCTCGAGAACCCGGAGCTGATCCTGCGGCGCCAACTCGACCGGATCAAGGACAAGGCCGTCGCCCAGATGAAGGCGGACGGTCTGGAGTACGACCAGCGTATGGAGGAACTCGACAAGCTGGAGTATCCGAAGCCGCTCGCCGACTTCGTCTACACGACCTTCAATGCCTTCGCCGACCGGCATCCGTGGGTGGGGGAAGAGAACATCCGCCCCAAGTCCATTGCCCGGGAGATGTTCGAGACCTTCCGCTCGTTCGCCGAGTACATCTATGAGTACGAGTTGCAGCGATCCGAGGGCCTGCTGCTGAGGCATCTGAACAGCGTCTTCAAGGTGCTCAGCCAGACGGTCCCGGACGGCGTAAAGAACGACCAGGTGATCGAGATGGAGCTGTACCTGAAGACGCTCCTGCGCCAGGTCGACTCGAGCCTCGCCGACGAGTGGGAGCGGATGCGGGATCCCAACTACCGCCCGTTCGAGGTGGGGGAACGACGGGGGCCGGAACGCAGGCCGCCCGGAGCTGGCGCCGCGGACCACGACATCACGCACGACACCCGGACGTTCACGGCGGCCGTGCGGACGCGCGTGTTCACGTTCCTGCGCGCGTGGTCGATCGGCGATCACGCCGCGGCGCTGGCGGCCCTCGATGCGGCGTCCGATGCCGGCGACGAGCCGTGGACGCCGGAGCGGCTGCGCGCCGCCTTCGACGCGTTCCGCGTCGAGCACGGCGGGCTCCGCCTCGATCCGGAAGCCAGGAACCTCCGCCACACGCACGTGGAGCTGGAGGCAGATCAGCCGCGCTGGCGGGTGCAGCAGATGCTGGTCGACCCCGAGATGCACAACGACTGGGTGGGGGAGTTCGAGGTGGACCTGCTCGCATCGCGCGAGACGCAGCAGCCGGTCGTCCGGCTGCTGCGTCTCGGCAGCCTGGCCTAGTGGCCGAGACCCTTCAGCAATCCGCCAAGCGCGGATTCGAGGGCGTTGGCTTCGGGCATCGAGCCCTGCGGGGTGAGCTGATCGATGACGCTGGGGAGCAGGCTGGCGAGCAGGCCGCCCGCGTCCGCGTGCGGGACGCCGGCCTTGGCCGCGAACTGCTTGATCGTGTCCACTCCCAGCACGTCCGTCACTTGGGCCCCCGAAATGGGTGGATTCGGCCCCGTCGAGATCCAGGATCCGATCATGTCGCCCATGCCCTTGCCCTGGAACGCCTGCACAAGACCACCAAGGCCTCCGGATCCGCCAACCGACGAGTCGCGCGTGCTCAGGAGGCTGACGACCGCCGCGATCGCCTGCGGATTCTTCATCGCCATTCCGGCGACGCCACCGAACTGTTTCGTCAGGTCGTCGAAGATACCCATGGTCCTGCCTTCCTGACGCCTAGTCGGGGATCCGCAGCTTCTGGCCGACGTTGATCTTGTTCGGATCGGCGAGCTGGTCCTTGTTGGCCTCGAAAATCTTCATGTACGTGTTGGGGTCGCCGTAGAAGTGCTTCGCGATCTTCGACAGCGTGTCACCGCCCACCACGACGTACTCCTTCACCGGCACCGGCAACGACGCGTCGATCGTGATGTCGGCCGTCAGGTCGGAGTACACCGGATCGATTGCCTTGATCGCGGCCCACACTTCGTTCTTGATCTTGTCGTTCGGGGCGGCCCCGCGAATGAGGAGCTTGTCGTTTTCGATGTGCACGTTCTTCAGGACGACTCCACGCTCCTGGGCCACATCGATGACGTGCTTGTACTTCGCCTTGACGACATCCGGATTGATCACATTGTCCTCCTGTGAAAACCGCGCGTGTGGGGGCTCGACGCGTCGCAGAGGAGTATAGCGCCGATGAGGCGTCCTGCGGCGGATTGTGCGCGATTCGGGATTGCCGGCTGCGGGCGCCTCTGAATCGCAGACTGCTACGCCGGGTGGTCTTCGTGGAAGCGCCGCAGGCGGATCGCGAGCGTGTCGAACTGGCCCTCCGACGTCATCGACACGCACGCACGCAGCCCTTCGCGCCTGCAGCTGCCGGCGGCGGCGAGCGTGATGGCGCTGATGCCGTAATGGAGCAGTTCGCCCATCAGGTCCGCGCCGTTCTCGTACCCGGGATATGCGATGGTGAAATAGAAACCGTCGGCGAGCGGCTCGCCGAGGTCGTTGTCATATACGAGGTGGAAGCCGTGCTCGAGAAACAGCCGCTTCATGACCTTCGCCCGGGCGGCGTACACGCGCGCCGGTTCAAACAGACGCTGGTCGCCGGCATTGGCGGCCTTCAGCATTGCGAGCAGGCCGTACTGCGAACTTTCCGGCGCGCACGCGATGTTCGGATACACGATGCCGCCGATGAGGCCCCTGGCCACGTTGTCCGTTCCCAGCCGCGCCGTGAGTGCCGGTACGCGCAGATCAGAGAGACTCGGCGAGAGGAACATCAGCGCCAGGCGCTGCCCCGCGTAGCTGAACATCTTCGAGCTCGAGACGATGGTGATCGCGCGGGTGGTGTAGCGCATGACCGTCGGGTGGAACGGCGGCTCGCCGGGCACGAGATAGTTGCGCCGGGTGTCCATGCCGAAATACGCGAGGTCCTCGATGGCGAAGACGTCGTACCGATCGCAGACGCGCCCGATGCCGGCCAGTTCCGCCTCGTTGAGCACGACCCACGTGGGGTTGTTCGGGCTCGACCAGAGGATGGCCGTCACGTCGCCGCGCCGGACGCGCGCCTCGATGGCGCGGACGAGCGCGTCGCCCCGGTAATAGTACAGATCGAGGCTCTCGTGCCTTGCGCCGAAGAGCCGCATCTGGAGCTTATTCTCCGGGAATCCGGGGTCGAGGCACAGGATGGTGCTCGCCGGGCCTTTCAGGAGGCTTGCGAGGGCAATCGACGCGAAGCACGCCTGCATCGCGCCGACCGTCGGGACGACCGAGTGGGGCGGCAGATCCAGATCGGTGAACAGCTTCCAGAAGCGCGCGCCTTCCTCCTTCAGAGCCGGCACGCCCTCGAAGGGCGCATAGACGTGGGCCAGCTGCTGGTCGCACAGCGCCCGCATCTCGGCCTCGATGGCGATGGGACTCGCCGGCAGGCCCGGCACGCCGAACTCCATGCGGATGAAGCGGACGCCGAGATCCCGTTCGATGGCGTTGACGATCGCGTTCACCTCCCGGATGGACGCCGTCTGCACGTCGAACTGGAGACGCCTCTGAATGCCGCGGATGGCGTCGCGGTCGAAGGGGACGGCGTGGTCGGACATCGCGGGACCTCCACGCCTATTGTCCGACATTCCAGGCGAAGTGGGAATCGACACCGCCACGGCTGCCTTGTCATAATACGAGGCTGCGAACACACCTTCCACGCAGAGGGACCTCATGAAGGCTTGCATCCTGTTCACGCTCGTCGTCTTGATGACGTTCACGCTGTCCGCGCAGCAGGCGGCTCCCTACAAGTACCCGGACGCGAAGAAAGCCGACCAGGTCGACGACTTCTTCGGCACGAAGGTCGCCGACCCGTACCGGTGGCTCGAAAACTCCGATGCCCCAGACACCCGCGCCTGGATCGACGCCGAGAACACGATCACCTTCGCCTACCTGGAGCAGATCCCCGAGCGCGCGCGCCTCAAGGATCGTCTGACGAAACTGTGGAACTACGAGCGCTACGGCGTGCCGTCCCGCGAGGGCGCGTGGTACGTCTTCAGCCGCAACACAGGCCTCCAGAAACAGGCAGTCATCTACAAGACGAAGTCCCTCGAGGCGGCGCCCGACGTGCTGCTCGATCCCAACACCTGGTCGG
>JAPKZP010000013.1 GCA_026393735.1 Acidobacteriota bacterium | reverse complement strand
CGCCTCCGAACGTCGCCTCGCAGGTAGTCGGCGGTGAACGTCGGCATCGTGTCGTAGATCGCTCCGAGTTCCTGCAGCGAAGCGAGGAACACGACGCGGAAGAAGCCCTGATCGGCCGGCGTACCGAAGCCGGACCCGTGAACGCACAGCACGCCCGCCTCGCGCAGCAGAGCCAGGACGTAATCCTCGTCGGTGCGACCGGGTGGCAGGTCGATCTTGGGCATCGCGTAGAACGCGCCCGCTGGCGGCACGCAGCGCATGCCGGGAATGGCGTTCAGCCGCGTCGTGGTCAACTCGGCTCGCTCGCGCAGGGCCTTGCGGAACGAAACCTGGTGAGACCGATCGCCGGTCAGCGCGGCCGTGACGGCGTACTGCATCGGTACAGTCGAGCACAGCCGGCCGTCGGCGAGCTTGAGGATAGCGGCCATGGCAGCGTCGAGGCGCCGCGTTCGGCCCACCGCCATCCAGCCCGCGCGCCAGCCCGGCGCGAGGAACGCTTTTGACAGGCTGCCGAACGAAATGACCGGCGCGTCCGCGTCGAGGCGCGCCATGGGCGGCGTGGCACCGTCGTAGGCCAGGTCGCCGTAGACCTCGTCGGCGAGCAGCACGAAGCCGTGCATCGAGGCGAGCGCCAGAAGCTCGCGCCGCATCGCTTCGGGATAGACCGCGCCGGTCGGGTTGTTCGGGTCGATGACGACGAGCGCGCGCGTTCGTGGCGTGACGAGCGACTTGATTTGATCGAGGTCGGGTTGCCAGCCGTTGTCAGGGTCCGCGCGGTAGTAGACGGTCTTCGCCCCGATCTTCGCCATCACCGCCGTGTAGAGCGGGTAGGTCGGCATCGGGATGAGCACCTCGTCGCCCGGGTTGACCAGGGCGTTGAGAGCAATCTCGATGCCTTCGGACGTGCCGGCGGTCAGGACGACCCGGTCGGCTGCCGTGGGCACGCCGCGCGCCGTGAAATCCTGTGCAACCGCCTCGCGGGCGGCCGGGATGCCGGGAGAAGGCCCATAGCCGTTCTGTCCGTCACGCATCGCGCGCTCAACCGCCTCGATCAGGTGCGGCGGCGTCTTGAACCCGAACGGGATGGGATCCCCGATATTGAGGTAATGGACGGTGCGGCCGGTCGCCTCGACCTTCCTGGCTTCCGCCACGATGTTCCGGATGGCGTAGGAGAAGCCGTGCACGCGGTCGGCGACCGGGATCGCGGCGGATTGGGCGGCACTCGTCGGCATGATTCAGAGCTCCCTGGGAAAGCGACATATCAGTATGGCATAGGGAGGTACCGCGGCTGACCGCCCGACGCCGCAGCCTGGGGCCTTTGTCCGTATTTCCTAATCCACCCGCCGGTTACGCCCGATAATGAGAGGAGCGGGTGACGGGCGACTGTGTGCCGCAGGAGGAGCCTCATGGCTGGAAGTGGACCGGGACGATGGACGGCGGTGCTGGGCCTGACGGTGGCCCTGGTGGCGGGCGTCGCGGCCCTCGACGTGCAGGCGCAGACGATAGGGATCGGCCCGCGGATGGTCTTCATCTCCGGCGAGAACAGCCCGATTCAGGACCCCAACGACACCTCGAAGACGAAGTTCACGGGCGGATTCCTCCGCCTGCGTGCGTCGAAGCATATGGGATTCGAGATCTCGATGGACTATCGGACGGCGACCAATCCGTCAGAGACCGCCCGGGTCCGCACCACCCCCATCCAGGGAACGGTGCTCTTCTATCCGTTCCGCACGGCCATCGCACCCTACATCCTCGGTGGTATCGGCTGGTACAAGGAACGTTACGAGGCGCTCAGCGACGGGCAGCCGGTCCTGACGACCAACACCAGCCAGATCGGCTACCACACCGGGATGGGCGCCGAGATGATGATGGGCAAACACGCATCGATCTTCTTCGACTACCGCTACACGTTCGTCAACGTCGACGGCGTTGGCGGTCTGGCCGGCGCGCTCTACTCCGCGTTGTCGCTGACCTCGGTGACGGGCCTGCTCAACTCGCTCACGAATTCGGGGACCAACAGCAACACGACGATGCCTGGCGTCTCTCACCAGGGATCGATGTGGACGACGGGGATGACGGTGTACTTCTAGAACCTGCCGGGCAGGGACGGGGCCCTGCCCCTATTTCTTTCCCCCCAGCAACGCATCGAGCTGCACGAGCCGTTCGTTCGACCCGAGGAGGGCGAGGATGTCGCCGGCCAGGATCTGGTCCTCGGCCACGGGCGCGATGTTCGTGACTTCGCCGTCTCCGGTGCCGGTGCGGCGCTTGATCGCGATGAGCGTCAGCCCGAACTTGTTGCGCAACTGCAGTTCGCGCAGGTTCTTGCCCACGAACTCGGAGGGCGCCGGCATCTCGATGATGCTGAAGTCGCGCGAGAGCTCGATGTAGTCGAGGACATTGGCGACCACCAGGCTGTGCGCCACGCGCATGGCCATCTCGCGCTCGGGGAAGATCACGCGATCGACACCGATGCGCTCGAGGATGCGTCCGTGCAGCGGCGTCACGGCCTTCGAGATGATGCGCTTGATGCCGAGATCCTTGACGAGCATCACCACGAGCAGGCTGGCCTCGATGTTCTCCCCGATGGAGATCACGGCCACGTCCACGTCCTGGATCCCCGCGGCCTTGAGCGCGCGCTCGTCGGTGGCGTCGAGCTGGACGGCCGAGTGGATCACGTCGGCCAGCTTCTGGACGCGCTCCGCGTCGCCATCGATGCCGAGGACATCCTGGCCGAGCTCGGTGAGCGTCGTGGCCATGGCGGATCCGAACCGGCCCAGGCCGATGACGGCAAAGGACTGCTTCTTCATTAGCCGATCAACACCTTTCCTTCCGGGTATCGCAGGCGCGGCGGGGTGCCGGCGCCCGCCAGGGCAATCGCGAGCGTCAACGGTCCCACGCGTCCCACGAACATCATCAACATGATGAGCAGCTTGCCCGAGGCGCCGAAGATGCCCGACAGGCTCAGCACGGTTCCCGGCGCCCCCATCGAGAGGCCCACGGTGCCGAACGCCGACGTCGTCTCGTACAGGACGGCGGTCAGGCTGCCGCCCTCGACGATCAGCAGCGCGCCCGTGATGAGATTGACGCCCAGGAACGCGATCAGCGAGATGGCAAACGCGCGGGCCACGACCTCGGCCGCTATCCGCCGCCGGAACATCGTCGTGTCCTGGCGGCCGCGCACGGTTGACCAGATGGCGGTCACGGCCACACCGAACGTGGTCGTCTTGACGCCGCCGCCCGTGCCGCCCGGAGACGCGCCGATGAACATCAGCACGATCGTGACGAAGAGCGCCGGCACGGTCATGTCGCCGATGCTGATCGTGTTGAACCCGGCCGTGCGGGGCGTCACCGCCTGGAAGTACGCGGCAAGCAGTTTCTCGCCGAAGCCCAGTGGGCCCAGGGTCTTCGGGTTACTCCACTCGAGCAGCAGGATCGCCGCCGTGCCGCCGACGAGCAGCACCCCCGTAACGACCAGCACGAGACGCGTATGCGTGGACATGCCGATGCTCGACCGGCGCCTGAGCCGAAGCAGCCCCGACAGGACGAAGAAGCCGAGGCCGCCGCAGATGATGAGCGTGGTGATGACGAGGTTGATCGTGAGGTCGCCGCGGTAGCCCATCAAGTTGTCGCTGAAGAGCGCGAAACCCGCGTTGTTGAACGCCGACACCGCGTGGAACAGGCCGAACCACAGGCCCCGGCTCCAGCCCACGTCTTGCGCGAACCGCACGCCCATGATGAGCGCGCCGATGCCCTCCAGCGCCAGCGTCAGCGCCGCCACGGTGCCGGTGAACCGCAGCAGCCCTTCCATGCTCGTGACGTTCAGGGCGTCGGCGAGCGTCATGCGATCCTGCAGCGACATCCGCCTGCCGAACGCCACCATCACGAGCGTCGATATCGTCATGTACCCGAGGCCGCCGAACTGGATCAGCAGCATGAGCACGACCTGGCCGAAGAAGGACAGATCCTTGGGCGTGTCGATGACGACGAGGCCGGTGACGCAGACGGCGGAGGTAGACGTGAAGAATGCGTTCAGAACGGAGACGACATGGCCGCCTGCGGCCGAGATCGGGAGGCTGAGCAGGATCCCGCCGGCCGTGACGAGGCCCAGGATGTGCAGCGACAACATCTGGGCCGGGGAGAGGCTCCGTCTGCGCACGTCGGGAGATTCTATCCGGGATTGGGGGTACCGGGTTCGGGATTCGGGCTGAATCCCCGCAGAGTACAATCCCCCTATGACCCTCACCGACCGAGTTGTCCTCGTCACCGGCGGCAAGCGCATCGGGGCGGAGGTGGCAAAGGCCGCCGCGGCCGCGGGCGCCGACGTGGCGCTGTCCTACAACCGATCGCGCGAAGAAGCCGATGCGGCGGCCGATGCCATCCGTGCACTGGGCCGGAAGGCCGTGTGTATCAGGGCGGACCTGGCGATCGGCGCGACGTGCCAGGCGCTGGTGGATGAGACCGTGCGCCTGCTCGGCCGGGTGGATGTGCTGATCAACATGGCGTCGGTGTACGCGTCGACGCCGTTTGACGAGCTGACCGAAGCGCAGTGGGATCGCGGGCTCTCGGTCGACCTCAAGGCCGCGTTCCTGTGCGCGCGCGCGGCGGTCCCGCACATGCGTGCCGTCGGCGGCGGGCGCATCGTGAACATCGCCGACTGGCTGCCGGCCAGCGGCCGTGCCCGCTACAAGGG
>JAPKZP010000602.1 GCA_026393735.1 Acidobacteriota bacterium | reverse complement strand
CTGATTCCTGGATCGGATCAAGCCTACGGGGTGGACAGGGCGCCGGAGATGAAGGTGCCGAACGCGATCACTTCGCACACGATGCCGGCCAGCAGCAGCAGCCAGAAGTACCGCAAGAGCGCCTTGCGCCGGTGACGCCACATCACGGCCAGCCCGGCCGGCACGCCTGCGGCACCCGCCAGGATGGTGCCCAACTTGAGCATCCAGTCCCAGGCGAAGGTGGGCGCAATGGCCGTCTGAGAGGCTCCTGGGAACATCACCGCCTTCAGCAGCATGAGGAACAGCTCCATGATCACCCCGCTTGCACCCAGGAGGAAGAACAGGACCACGTGCGCGCAGGCCCAGACGATGATGACGGAGAGGCCAGCGACGATTCGCCCCACGCCAGGAGCGGGGGCCGGTTCGGTCGGTGGGAGTGATGTGTTCATCGGGATCCTGTCGGCGCGACGCATGCGCCACCCACCTTTTATACACCGAGAGCGGCGAAGCCGGCCCGCTGAAGTGACGACGGTGGAGGGGAGGTACCGGCCCGCCGCCGACAACCGCAGCGAAGACGGGCGGGCCAAGAACCGGCGAGTCGAACTGTTGAGGAAGTAGGGGCGCCGGTGGTGCGCGGCCCTCATCGATCTTCGCGCGCGACGATGCGCCGGAGGATGCCGCACATCCTGGCCGGCTCCGCGAACATCGGGCTGTGCGCGGATTCCTCGAACCGGAAGAGCTCCTTCTGCGGCGCGCGGATCGACGCGAAGTACCGTTCTGCCAGAGGCTCCGGCAAGCCGAGGGTGAGTGAAGTTTTGAGGCGGCGGGAGTCGAACTTGACACGGTTTTCAGAAACCGGCCTGTTTCTGCATTTTCGCCGAAAATCGCGCCCGCGCAACACGCGCGTTCCGCTGAACACGCGTTCCATAGCCCCAAATCAGCCCCAGCAGAAGAGGCACGGATTCGGTAATGTCGGCGGTCGGAGTTACGATCGCAAACGTGACCATGGACGCACTCCTCGCAGCGAACCGTGACGCCATCCTCGCCATCGCCGAACGGCACGGCGCGCGCGACGTTCGTGTGTTCGGTTCGTTCGCGCGCGGCGAAGCGACTGACACGAGCGACGTCGACCTGCTCGTCTCCACCACGGAGGACACTAGCCCGTGGTTTCCGGCCGGACTCAAACTGGATCTGGAACAACTGCTCGGGCGTCGGGTCGATGTGGTCACCGAGGACGGGCTTTACTGGCTCTTGCGACGACGAATACTCCAGGAAGCCAGACCCCTGTGAATCGACGTGCAAGGTCGGGGTCCGTCAGTCCCCACCACCCGTTCGTCCGCTGCCAGGATGCCGACCGTCCTGTACCGTAGCGGCTGCGTAACGCAAGGCTTCCTCAACGTCTTCGGCGACGAGATCCGGAAAGGCGGCCAGGATCTCGGTGGTCGTCATCCCATCGCCAATCATCTCGAGAACCGTCGCGACCGGAATTCTGAGGCTCCGAAGGCAAGGCGCACCGCCGCACTGGTGCGGAGTGGAGGTAATGCGGCTGAATTCCATGGTTCCCTCGCACCAACCGGGCGGCGACTGCTCCTATCGCCGGCCGCGACGGTTACTCGAGTCGAGCCAAGTACTCGCGACAGGCCGCGACGAAGCTGCGAACGTCGTTCTTGATTCGCACGACTTCGTCCTGGGTGATCTCGACGAAGTCCGAGTAGTCGGACGACAGCCGCTTCTCGAACGAGCGGGGCAGTGCCCGTGCCACGTCCGACGAGAAGTCTCCGGTCTTGACGAAGTGCTGTTGGAAGAGAGCAATCACGCCCGCGTGTCGAGATGAGTCGGCGTTCCTGGTCGCCAGCAGTGCGCGCGCCGCGTGGAACGCCGCGTAGTAGTACCGATTGACCGCTCCTCGGCATGCTGCCTGGTCCGCGAGCAGATCGCCTTCCTTGCAGGCGGCCTCTGCACGCTCCATCCGGTGTTTCGCGAGGACATTCGCTTCGGGACTCACAACGGAACGCCTTCTTGCGTGACCGTCTGAACGAACAGCGTCGTGCGCCAGACGGGATCGGCCAGTGACTCTGCGGTCACGACTCGGGGTGAAATGTAGAGGTCGTTGGCCACGTTGATGTCGAACGCGATGTCGACGGCGAGGTCCTCGGCACGCACCCGTTCGCCTTCGACGACGATCAGGACGTCTAGGTCGGAATCTGCACCCGAATCACCGCGAGCCTTTGACCCGAATAGCCGAAGCTCACGCAACGTCGAGCCGAGCGCTGCGCGGATTCCCGCGGCGAACTCCGTGAGTGCCGCAGTTTCGTGTCGCGAGAGGGCGGTGGCAAGCATCATCAATCTCCACTCGTCCTGGTGACAAGGCCAAGCCGCCTAGCCACGTGCCCAAGCGCGGTCTGGCGATCCTCGATGAGGACATTCTAGCGCGCTTCGAGATATGGGAGGCGGCGGGAGTCGGACTTGACACGGTTTTCAGAAACCGGCCTGTTTCTGCATTTTCGCCGACAATCGCGCCCGCGCAACACGCGCGTTCCGCTGAACACGCGTTCCATAGTCCCAAATCAGCCCAGCGGTAGAGGCACCGATTCGGCAGGGCCTGCGTTCCGAGTTACGATCGCATACGCGACCATGGACGCACTCCTCGCAGTGAACCGTGACGCCATCCTCGCGCTCGCCGAACGGCACGGCGCGCCCGATGTGCGGATGTTCGGGTCGTTCGCTCGCGGCGACGTTACCGAGACCAGCGATGTCGACCTGCTCGTCTCCACCACCGAGCACACCAGCGCGTGGTTCCCGGCGGGACTGGTCGTGGACTTGGAAGACCTCTTGGGCTGTCGCGTACAGGTCGTGACGGAGGACGGCCTCTACTGGCTGCTCAAGCGCCGGATCCTCGGGGAGGCCGTTCCGCTCTAAGGCGGACGCTCAACTGCGGAAATGTGGATCGAGTTCGTCGGCGGCCACGAACCGGCTTGCCTGTCGGATGATGGCGCGAAGCGTGCCGGTATCCAGTTCCCGATGCGCGGGAATCGTCAGCACCTGGCGCCCTGACGGCGAATCTCGGACGAGCTTGATGTGGCTGCCGTGCTGCGCGGCGACACGAAACCCGAAACCGCGGAAGATACTGACGACGTCATCGCCGGAAAGCCTACGAAGCCTTGGCATACGACGGCTGCACCTCGATCGTCACGAGCAGCGTCGGGCAGTCCCGCAAGCCGAAGTCAGCGGGGTCTTCGCCATCGAGGTGGAGCGCAACCGCCCCGCGCAGGTTCTCAATGGTCTCATCGACGGTAGCACCTTGCGTGACCACCGCAACTTCCAAGCATTCACCAATGAAACCGGACGTGTCGCCGCGTCGGATCGTCGCGGTGATGTTCTGGCGCAACTCAGGCATTGCTTCCCTCAGGATAATTGTAGCCCGCATGCCTATCGAACGAACGCGGATTCTGGTGAGGACCGCTGAGCCACTTCGGGAGGCGGCGGGATTGGAACTCGCGTCAGCGAGTGCCTGGGACTGCCGCCGGAGGCGTCACGGGCCGAGCCTATTCGTTCCGCTGCTCCTGCCAGACACGCCGAACCCGCCCGCTTCTTGCGGGATCTGCGGGTTTGGCGTGTCTGAAGAAGTTTGGAGGCGGCGGGAGTCGAACTTGACACGGTTTTCAGAAACCGGCCTGTTTTTGCATTTTCGCCGAAGATCGCACCCGCGCTGCGCGCGTTCCGCTGAATACGCGTTCCATAGCCCCAAATCAGCCCCAGCGAAGTCGCTCGCGATCGGTGGGAACGTGGACCCGACCGTCGACGGACGCGCCGTCAGCCACCCGCGATGATCTGCCGTAACCCGAGCCGGCAGACGTCCGTG
>JAPKZP010000472.1 GCA_026393735.1 Acidobacteriota bacterium | reverse complement strand
GCGTCGCGGGCGTTGTGCGCGTACTCGTAGTCCTTGCCATAGTCGAGCTGCTTCATGAGCTTCGTCGGCGCGTTGCGCAGGTGCAGCGGCACCGGCTCCGCCCGCTCGGCATGCGCGTCCTCGGCGGCTGCCAGGTAGGCCGTGTAGACGGCATTGCTCTTGGGCGCGGTCGCCAGGTAGGTCACCGCCTGCGTGAGGGCCGTATTGCCCTCCGGCATGCCAATGAAGTGACACGCCTCCTTGGCCGCCACGGCCACGAGCAGGGCCTGCGGGTCCGCGTTGCCGACATCCTCCGAAGCGAAACGCACCAGGCGCCGGGCGATGTAGAGCGGATCTTCGCCTGCCTCGATCATGCGGGCGAGCCAGTACACGGCGGCGTCCGGATCGCTGTTGCGCATCGATTTATGGAGCGCCGAGATGATGTTGTAGTGCTCGTCGCCGGTCTTGTCGTAGAGGAGCGCGCGGCGCTCGATCGTCTGATGCAGGAACGCCTCGTCGACATGCCGGACGCCGGCCGATTCGGGGGCTGAGGCGGCAGCAAACTCCAGGAGGTTGAGCGCCACGCGCGCATCGCCGTTCGCGTAGCGCCCGATCGCTGCGAGTGCCTCATCACTGACCTCGATCGCCTCGTGCCCCAGGCCGTGCTCCGGATCGGTCAACGCGCGACGGAGGATCGTCAGGATGTCCGCTTCGTCGAGCGCCTGGAGGACGAACACCTGCGATCGGGAGAGCAGCGGCGCATTGACCTCGAACGACGGGTTCTCGGTGGTGGCGCCAATCAGCACGATATCGCCCGACTCGACGTGAGGCAGAAAGGCGTCCTGCTGAGCCTTGTTGAAGCGGTGAATCTCGTCCACGAACAGGATCGTGCGCCGGCCGCGGGCCCGTCTCGCGCGCTCGGCCTCGGCCATGACCTCCCGGATCTCCTTGATACCCGAGAGGACGGCGGAGAACGAGACGAAGGAGGCGTTCGTGGTTTCGGCCACCAGGCGCGCCAGGCTGGTCTTGCCCGTGCCGGGCGGTCCCCACAGGATGACCGACTGCAGGAGGTCGCGCTCGATCGCCTCGCGGAGCGGCTTGCCAGGCGCCAGCAGGTCCTGCTGCCCGACGTACTGGTCGAACGTGCGGGGACGCATGCGTTCGGCGAGCGGCGTCCGGCCAGACATCCCTTCATCCGGCGGTTCGTCGAAGAGCTTCGCCGAGTCGGTCATGACGCCGCTCCCGCCCTTCGCTGACGCACGGCTTCGAAGAGGATGATTCCGGTCGCGACGGAAACGTTGAGCGACTCGATGGGGGGGCGCATGGGAATCCGCAGGCGTTCGTCGGCGGCTGCCAGAACCTCTTCGGAGAGTCCGGCGCCTTCACCGCCCAGCAGGACGAGCAGCGGTCCCCTGAGGTTGACGTCGAACAGGTCCGTGCCCGACGCCGGAGAGGTGGCGATCGTACGCAGGCCGTGCCGGCGGGCGGACTGGCACACCGTCGAGGCATCCCTCGCGATGGCGACAGGGATTCGGAATGCGCTGCCCATCGAGCCCCGCAGCGCCTTCCATCCCAGCGGATCGGCCGAGCCTTGGGTGACGATGACCCCGGTGGCCCCGGCGGCATCCGCGGCGCGGATGATGGCGCCGAGATTGCCGGGGTCCTGGAGCGCCTCTACGGCCACCACGAGCGGCGATGCGCCCAGGTACAGCCCCTCGACCGCCGACAGGCGCCAGTGCGCGATGGCGACCACGCCGGAGGGCGTCCGGACGGGGCTGGCAGACTCAATTACGGCCTCGGTGACCCCGTAGACGTCCGCCCCGGCCGCTGCAAGCCGGCTGGCCATGGCGGCGCCCTCGGCGGTCTGCAGCGCGCTGGCGCTCATCAGCGCCGAACTGACGGGCACTCGGGCCTGGAGGGCGTCGGCGATGAGATGCGCACCCTCGAGCAGGATGCCGTCGCCGTCTGCCGGGCGTCGGCGGGCCAGTTCCCGGCATCGCTGGACCAGCGGGTTCTGGCGGCTCGTGATCGCTTTCACCGTGGCATGTCCTGGGCGTTCATCGTCCAGACGAGGATAGCAGATATGGTAAACTGCAGGTTTGACCCAGCAAATTCAACGCCGAGCATAGAGCGCCGCGGGGCGAGGACCGGGACCAAGGCATGAAGGCACGTATCCTGAAACGACTCGAAGACGAGGTCGCCAATCTCGATCGCGAGTTGCGGACCGAACTGCCCAAGGAAATCCAGCGGGCGCGCGAGCTCGGCGATCTCAGCGAGAACGCGGAGTACCAGGCCGCCAAGGAACGGCAGTCGTATGTGCAGGCGCGCATGGGCATGCTTCGCAAGCGGATGGCGGAGATCTCGTTGATGAACCTCGAGAAACTTCCCACCGACCGCGCGGCGTTCGGATCGACGGTGGAGTTGCGCGAAGACGGCGGGGCCGGACTCGTCACCTATCAATTGGTGATGCCCGAAGACGCGGACGCGACCAAGGGACTGATCTCGACCAGCTCCCCCATTGGCCGGGCGATTGTCGGGAAGCGGCCGGGCGATGAAATTACCGTGCCGACGCCGACCAGCGTGCGCCGGTTCGAAATAGTCAAGCTCCTTACCATCCACGACGAGGCCTGATGACCGGGCGCGAGCCCTATTCATCCAAGCACCGCACGGCGCTGGTCCTGGCCTGGACCGGATCCGCCGGGGCCTACCATGCGGGCGTGCTTCGCGCACTCGCCGAGGCCGGCGTCCGGATCGATCTGGTCGCCGGCCGCGGCATCGGCACCGTCTCGGCGTTCTTCTCGGCGATTGAAGGTGGCGCCCGCCTCTGGAGCGGCGACGGGCTGTGGCGACAGCCGGCTGTCGCGAGCTTCTTCCCCTGGCGGCGAAGCCTGCGCCTGCTCGGCTGGGCAGGCGCCGCGGCGCTGGCGGTGGTGCTCGTGCCGCTGGCCCTGCTGGCGGTGGGCCTGGTGGTCTATCCCGCGGCATTTGTCCTTCGCCTGGCGCATCTGGCCGCAGCAAACGCGCTCGCCGACGGCTTCACCAGCCTGGTGCGCGAGGCCTTTCTGCCGGACCGGCTTCCCGCGTGGCTGGCCGAAGTTTCGCTGCTGCTCACCTTCGGCGTGCTGTTGCTGATTCTGCGGGCGGCGCGGCGACGGCGCCTGCGCGGCCGTCACCGGGAGCGCGGCCGCTTCTGGTGGCGGGTGTTCAGCGCGCCGATCAGCAACCGGGAGAGCATCCGGTTCTGGCAGGCGGCGCTCTGGCGGCTGATTACGGGCGGCACGCGGGTCCCGGAGCCGGACCCGCTCCAGCTCTCGCGGGACTACGCGGAACTGCTGGTGGACAATCTGGGCCAGCCGGGGTTCCGCGAGCTGATCGTGCTCGTCCACGACGTCGACATCCGCCGCGATCTCGTCATGGCTGCACTGACGGAGCCCTACCGTCAGGCGTTCTTCGGGCGCCGGACCGGCGCGGTCACGTCGGCCCAGCGATCCAGCGAGACCCTCGATTTCACCGGCGCCGATCGCGACCACGTGGTCGACGTCCTCGCCGCTTCGCAGTGCCTGCCGATCTTCACGGACCCGTGGCCCGTGACGTTCGCCCCCGAGAGCTACTGGCGTGGCGAAACCCATCGGCTGTGCGACCGTCCGGAAGGCATCGGGCGCCTGCTCGAAGAAGTCCTGGCCGCAGGGGCGGATCAGGTGATTGTGGTATCGGCGGTCGGCGGGGCCGACGAGCCCCACACCCTGACCGAACCGCGCGTCGATGGACGGGGCCGGGTAGGCGAGTGGCTGGCCGCGCAGGAAACCGCCGCCGTGCGGGACGCCGTCAAGGTGCGCGAGGCGAGCTTCCGTGGGCTCCACCAGATCAGGCCCGATCACAATCCGCTCGGGCCCTTCGATCTCGACGGCGCCTACGATGAACGGTCCGACCGGGTGCAACTGCTCCGGGAGTTGATCGACCGCGGGTACGCGGATGCCTACCACCAGTTCATCGAACCGGTCGTCGGGGCCGCCGAACCTACGCCTTAGGAGGGGTCTCTTTCTTCCTGTCCGCCGGCGCGTGGTCGTGCAGGAACTGCAGCGCCAGGTTCCGAATCGTCAGGTTGATGGCATCGTCGGACAGCAGGCCGTGCCGGCTGCGGAAGGCGCGCAGCGGAATCACGGCCTTCGCCATGGCCCGATGGCCGCCGGCGCTGCCCAGGTCGGAGAAGATCTTGCGCACCAGCTCCCCGGCGTTGCGCGTGTAGCCCAGGTTCCGCACCGACACGACCAGCCCGACCCGCTGCGCATAGGTGACGTATGACAGCCGCTCGAACGTCACGTCCGAGCCCTCCATCTTCCGGATCATCGTCGCATCCGCCAGCGGATAGAGGTAGGAGAACGCCTCCAGGTCAACGCGGTTGGCCTGCCGGTTGAAGAACAGCGTGTCGGACTTGATGGCGTAGAGCATCGCCGTGGCCGTGCGTTCGGAGATGTTCACGTCGACGGCGCGCAGGTGCTCGGTGAGGATCGTGCACGTCGATCCGTAGTCCGGCCTGATGTCCCTGAAGACCGCGCTGTAGCCCAACTGCGCGGGATGATGATCGATGACGAGATCGACCTTGTCGATGAGTCCGCCGAAGTAGTGCGGCTGCACATCCACCATGGCGATCCGATCGAAGCTGGCCAGGTCACCGGGCGCGATCGGCTCCACCTGGATGTCCAGCAGGTTGACCATCCGGAGGTTCTCCGGCCTGGTCACGCCCTGCAGCGCCCCGATGATCGCCGTGGCCTTCGTCCGGCGCAGCAGGTTGCGCAGGGCCAGTCCCGAGGCCATCGCATCCGGGTCCGGGTCGTTGTGG
>JAPKZP010000195.1 GCA_026393735.1 Acidobacteriota bacterium | reverse complement strand
CAGCCGGGTTCGAAGCCCGGCATCACACGCGACCCACGCCATCCCCAGGCGCAGCATGTTGACCTCGTCATCCAGTGCGACGATGAGGCAGATCGGTTCGGATGTTCCTCCATCCGGCTGCGTCGTCACGGAGAGCCTCCTCGTCCTCGGGTCGAGGCTCGGGACGTCCGTGTGATGGGCGAGGTCGGAAACGATGGTCGGCTTGCCGGCGGCGAGGCACCGGAGCCATGCGGCGGATGTTTCCCGGGCCGTCGGCCAGCGCAGGTTCAGACAGACATCGACAGCTTCGAGGTACTCGGGCAAGGCGACATCGTCGACGTATCCGGTGATCACCACGCGGTCGGCCACACCCAGCGCCTTCGCCTGCTCTGCCACGTCGAAGTACGCGGGGGTCGCTCCGACGATCAGCAGACGAACAGCCGGCATCGAGGGCGCGACAGTCGCCAGCGCCCCGAGCACGCGCGTCAGGCCCTTTTCGGCCGTCACGCGGCCGAACGACCCGAAGACAACGGCAGCGTCGGGAATACCGTGGCGGCGGCGCACCTCGGCGCGTGCGGCCCCTGCCGGGCACCCGATGTCCGGCACACCCGGGCGCACGTGCTGGATCGCGTGCCCGGGAAAGGCCGCCTCGAGGTCCCGCCGAAGCGAATCGTTGTGGACGGCTATGAGCCGCCCCGACTCGACGGCCACCCGCACCATCGGCCACACGTAGTAGAGCGTGCCGCCCAGCCCAGAAATAACGAGATCCGCGATGCCCGATGGAGCCTCGGGATGGCAGTAGGCGAGTTCGGCCCGGTAGTCCGCCTCCCGGGCCCGCCGGAGGAGCGCGCTCGCCCGCGACTGGTGCAGCTGGGCGTCGTGCAGAACGACGAGCCCGGGGTAGCGCACGAGGTACGGCCACATGTAGTCGTGGCACAGGTCGTTGCCCAGCTGGTAGACGATGAGGTCGTACGGCTCGCGCACGGCGCGCCACGTGAAATCATGGGTGCCCAGGATCCGCACCCCCGGGATCGGAGCCGTCGTCGCCAGGGCATCACCCCCGCGGCCGTCGTCCACGTAGGCGTCGATCGTGTGGCCGGACAGCCGCGCGAGCAACTCGGCGCTGTAGGCGGCAATGCCGGACCGGTTTGGCGGCAGCGGGCTGAACCAGGCAAGGCGCATGGGCCCTATCACCGTACCACAATGGCGGATTCCGAATCCCGAATCCTCAATCCCGCCCGCCACGCCGAAACCCGGCACTCCCCGTACTTTGACTTGCCCCTTCTCCCCCTCGTCCGTTAGCATGAGTTCCGACTATGCAAGGCTGGCTGTCGATTGTGATCATGACCCTCCTGGGCCTCGCGTTTGCCCTGGGGTCCATCATCATGGCGCGGTTCCTGGGACCCCGGAAGCCGACGCCAGAAAAGGAAGCCCCGTACGAGTGCGGCATGCCGCCGGTCGGGGACGCCAGGGAGCGCCAGTCGGTGAAGTTCTACCTGGTGGCGATGATCTTCCTGCTGTTCGACATCGAAGTGGCGTTCCTGTACCCCTGGGCGATGGCGATCCGCGACCTGCGCTGGATGGGGTTTGCGCAAGTGCTGGTGTTCTTCGTCATCCTCGTGGCCGGCTACGCCTACGTGTGGAAGAAGGGCGCGCTGGACTGGAACCGGCCGTAAACGCATGCCGCGGTCGGCGCCTGGCGCCGATCCCGAGTTCGACGGGCGACTCATGGCACCTGATACGGACATCCCGATTCTGACCACCACCGTCGACAAGATGGTGCAGTGGGCTCGCCGGTCCTCGATCTGGCCCGTCACATTCGGCCTGGCGTGCTGCGCCATCGAGATGATGTCGCTGGGCGCGTCGCGCTACGACCTCGCCCGGTTCGGCGCCGAGGTGTTTCGCGCGTCACCCCGGCAGGCGGACCTGATGATCGTCGCGGGCCGCGTCTCCAGGAAGATGGCGCCGGCGCTGCGCCGCATCTACGACCAGATGCCGGAGCCCAAGTGGGTGATTTCGATGGGCGCGTGCGCGTCGTGCGGCGGGGTGTTCGACAACTACGCCGTCGTCCAGGGCGTGGACCAGGTGGTTCCCGTCGATGTGTTCGTGCCGGGCTGTCCCCCGCGGCCGGAAGCGTTGCTCTACGGCATCATTTCCCTGCAGCGCAAGATTGACCAACAGCGGGCGTTTGGATACCCGCGCGCATAGTCCGTCAGACCTATGGAATCACGCGCCCTGGTCGCCGCCCTGGAGACGCTTGTGCCCGGCGCCCGCGTCGAGGCGCTGCCGTCCGTCGATCAGCCCACCGTGCTGGGGGCCGCGGCGGACCTGGTCGCCGTCGGCGCGGCGCTGCGCGATGGCGCGGATCTGCGCTTCGCGGCGCTCATCGACATCGTCGGCGTCGACATGATGCCGCGCGTCCCGCGCTTCGACGTGAACTACGTCCTCGTGGCGACGTCCGTGCCCGCCCGCGTGCGCGTCAAGGTCCAGGTGGACGGCGACGAGCCGCACGTGCCGTCGGTGACCGGCATCTGGCCGTCGGCCGGCTTCCTCGAGCGCGAGGTGTGGGATCTCCTCGGGGTCGTGTTCGACGGGCACCCGGACCTGCGCCGCCTGCTGACGCCCGACGACTGGGAGGGCCACCCCCTGCGCAAGGACTACCCCGTGCAGGTCAAGGTGCCGGTCAAGTTTCACGAGCCCCTCCAGGTCACCGAGGATCAGTTCAAGGCCAACATCGAGCAGGATCGCCGCGTCCGGGGAGATCAATCCTGATGGCCGGCGACTTCGCGGACGTCGTGGCCGCGACGCTGGCAGCCTCCGCGCGGCTGCACCAGCAGGCGCAGGCCTCGTCGGTGGCCGCAACCGTGACCGCGACCGAGGCGATGGTGGCGGCCCTGCGGAACGGCGGCGCCATCCTGGTGTGCGGGAACGGCGGCAGCGCCTCCGACGCGCAGCACTTCGCCGCCGAGTTGGTCGGCCGGTTCGAGCGGGAGCGCCGGGCGCTGGCCTCGATCGCGCTGACGACGGACACGTCGATCCTGACGGCGATCGGCAACGACTACGCGTACGGGCGGGTGTTCGCGCGGCAGGTGGAAGCCATCGGGCGCCGGGGGGACGTGCTGATCGGGATTTCGACGAGCGGGGGGGCGGCGAATGTCCTCGAGGCGTTTGCCGCGGCGAAGGCGCGGGGCCTGACCACCGTGGCCCTCACGGGCCGCGACGGCGGGGCCGTGGGCGCGGCCGCGGACATTCATGTCAACGTGCCGTCGCCCTCGACCGCGCGCACGCAGGAAGTGCACCGCACGCTGCTGCACGCCATGTGCGAGCTGATCGAACGGGAGCTGTATGCCTGAGCTGCGCAGCGAAGTGCTGACCGTCAACATGGGGCCGCAGCACCCCAGCACGCACGGCGTGCTGCGCCTGGTGCTGGAGCTCGACGGTGAAACGGTGCTGTCCGTCATGCCGACGATCGGCTACCTGCACACCGGCATCGAGAAGACCATCGAGCAGAAGAAATGGCAGCAGGTCGTGCCGCTCGTCGAGCGGATGGACTACCTGAGCGCGCACTCGAATTCGTTCAGCTACGTTCTGTCCGTGGAGAAGCTCCTCGGGCTCGAGGTCCCGGACCGGGTGAAGTGGATTCGCGTCCTGCTCGTCGAGCTGCAGCGCCTGAACAGCCATCTCGTCTGGCTCGGGACGCACGTGATGGACCTCGGCGCCATGACGGTGATGCTCTACACGTGGCGCGAGCGCGAGATCATCCTGAACATCAACGAGCTCATCGCCGGGTTCCGGATGTTCCCGAGCTACATCCGCATCGGCGGCCTGCGCGAGGACCTGCCGGACGGGTTCCACGCGGCCGTGCGCGCCATCCTCGACCGGCTGCCCGGCAAGATCGACGAGTACGAGAAGCTCCTGACGAAGAACGAGATCTTCCTCCGCCGCACGCGAGGCGTGGGCGTGATTTCGCGGGCGACGGCGCTGGCGTGGGGCATGGTCGGGCCGATGGCGCGCGGGTCGGGCGACACCTACGACGTGCGGAAGGCGTTTCCGTACTCGGGCTACGAGACGTTCGAATTCGACGTGCCCATCGGCGCGGCGGGCGACGTATTCGATCGCTACATGGTGCGCATGAACGAGATGCGGCAGAGCGTGCGCATCTGCTGGCAGGCGCTGGACCGCATTGCCGCCCGCGGGGTGCATGCCGCCGACGATCCGCGGGTCGTTCCGCCGCCGAAGGACAAGGTCTATACCGAGATGGAGGCGCTGATTCAGCACTTCCTGATCTACTCGCAGGGTTTCACGGTGCCCGCCGGCGAAGCCTACGTGCCGGTTGAAGGGCCGCGCGGCGAACACGGCTGCCACGTCGTCTCAGACGGCGGCAACCGGCCGTGGCGCGTCAAGATGCGTTCGCCGTCGCTCATCGCCTGCCAGGCGATCGGTACGATGGCGGTGGGCGGGCTGATTGCCGACGTCGTCGCCGTCATCGGTTCGAGCGACGTCGTCATGGGAGACTGCGACCGGTGACCTTTCACCCGAAGATGCCGTACGACACCGGGCTCCACCAGTCGGCGCGCCAGCTGCCCGAGGCCGGCGAGCCGTTCGCGTTCACGCCCGAGAACCTGGCGCGCCTCGAGGACATCGCGAGGCGCTACCCGCCCGAGCGGCGCCGGTCGGCGCTGCTGCCGGCGCTGTACCTCGTGCAGCGCCAGCAGGGATACGTGAGCGCGCGCGCGATGGCGCACGTCGCCGAGGTCGTCGGCGTCACGCCGGCCGAGGTCGAGGACGTCGTGTCGTACTACACGATGTTCTACGCGCAGAGAGTCGGGACCTACGTCCTGCAGGTCTGCCGAACGCTGTCGTGCGCCCTGAACGGTGCCGAGCGCATCACCGACGTGCTGTCGCGGAAACTCGGGATCAAGCCGGGCGAGACGGATCCGACGGGCACGTTCACGTTGATGGAAGTGGAGTGCCTCGGGGCCTGCGACCGGGCGCCCGTTGTCGTCGTGAACGACCAGTGGCACGAGTGCCTGAAGCCGGAAGACGCCGAGCGGCTCGTGGACGACCTGAGGACGAAAGGCCTCGACGCGTTGAGCGGATGTCATCTGTGCGTGGAGAAGCGGTAATCAGTCGCCAGTGCCCAACATGTTTGAACCAGTCCTGACCAGTTTTGTCCGCGAGCCGAACAGCTTCACGCTCGACGTCTCGCTGACGCACGGGGCCTACGAGGGCCTGCGCAAAGCAGTGACCCTGCAGCCGGGCCAGGTCATCGACCTGGTCAAGGCCTCGGGCCTGCGCGGCCGAGGCGGCGCCGGGTTCCCGACCGGCATGAAGTGGGGCTTCGTGCCGAAGGACTCGCCCAAGCCGAAGTACGTCTGCTGCAACGCGGACGAGAGCGAGCCGGGCACGTTCAAAGATCACGTGCTGATGGAGCGCAACCCGCACCTCGTCATCGAGGGCGTGGCGATCGCGTGTTATGCCATCGGCGCGAAGGTCGGCTACATCTACATCCGCGGCGAGTTCCACCACGTGTCGCAGGTTCTCGAGGCGGCGATCGCCGAGGCGCGGGCGCGGGGGTTCCTGGGCCGGAACATCTTCGGCAGCGGCTTCGACTGCGACATTCACGTGCACCGCGGCGCGGGCGCCTACGAGGCGGGCGAGGAATCGGCCCTGCTCGAGTCGCTGGAGGGCAAGCGTGCGCAGCCGCGGTTGCGGCCGCCGTTCCCGGCGGTCGTCGGCCTCTACGGCTGTCCGACGGTCATCAACAACGTCGAGACGCTCGCCAACGTCCCGCTCATCCTGACGAAGGGCTCGGAGTGGTTCACCTCCCTCGGGCCCGAGAAGAACAGCGGCCCGAAGCTCTTCTGCGTCAGCGGCCACGTCAACACGCCCGGCGTGTACGAAGCGACGATGCACACGACGCTGCGGCAGCTGATCTACGACTACGCCGGCGGGATGCGCGGCGGCCGCGCGCTCAAGGCCGTCATTCCTGGCGGATCGTCCACGCCCGTGCTTCTGCCGGACGCCATCGACGCGCCGGCCAGCTTCGACGGCGTGGTGAAAGCGGGATCGATGCTCGGGTCGGCCGCCATGATCGTCATGGACGACACGACCTGCATGGTGTGGGCGGCCGAGAACCTCATCCACTTCTACCGCCACGAGTCGTGCGGGAAGTGCACGCCCTGCCGCGAGGGCGCCGACTGGATGCTGAAGATCCTCCACAAGATCGAGCGCGGCGAGGGCGAGATGCGCGACCTCGACCTGCTGGAGAGCGTGGCGCGCAACATCAACGGGAAGACGCTCTGTCCGTTCGGCGAAGCCGAGGTGGCGCCCGTGCTCAGCACGCTTGCGCATTTCCGGCACGAGTACGAGGCGCACATCCGCGAGGGACGCTGCCCGCTCCCCGCGCCGTGGAGATGCGGAGGCGGGCACTGATGATTCCACTGTATCTCGCCCAGCTGGCCATCATCCTCGCGGTGTTCGGCATGCTGCTCATGTCCGCCGCGGTGATGGTGTATTCCGAGCGGAAGGTTGCGGCGTTCGTCCAGCAGCGGTACGGCCCGTACCTGGTCGGTCCGAAGGGGATGTTCCAGCCCTTCGCCGACGTGATCAAGCTGATCTTCAAGGAGTCGCTGCGGCCCGTCTCGGCCGACAAGGTGATCTTCATGATCGCGCCGATGCTGTCGGCCACGGCGGCGTTCGCGGCCTTCGCCGTCGTGCCGTTCGGCGCCGAGACCACGTTCTTCGGCCTCCTCGACGCGCCGATGAAGCTGCAGGTCGCCGACGTCAACGTGGCGATGCTGGTGGTCTTCGCCATCACGTCGGTCAGCGTCTACGGCGTCGTGCTGGCGGGCTGGAGCTCGAACAGCAAGTACTCGCTCCTCGGCGCGCTGCGGTCGGCGTCGCAGATGATCAGCTACGAGCTGTCGTACGGGATGGCGCTCGTCGCGGTGCTCCTGCTCGCGGGCTCGCTCTCGCTGACCGACATCGTGAACGCGCAGCAAGGCGCATGGTTCGGCGTGCTCCCGAAGTGGTTCATCTTCCTGCAGCCGCTCGGGTTCGTCATCTTCACGGTGGCCGGCGTCGCCGAGACCAACCGCGCGCCCTTCGACTTCCCCGAGGCCGAGCAGGAGCTGGTGGCCGGGTACCACACCGAGTACAGCAGCACGCCGTTCATGCTGTTCTTTCTCGCCGAGTACATCAACATGGTGACCGCGGCGGCGGTCGTCACGGACCTGTACCTCGGCGGCTGGCACGGGCCGTTCCTCCCCGCGTCGTACGGCTGGATCTGGTTCCTCGTCAAGATCAGCGCGCTCCTGTTCTTCTACATCTGGAT
>JAPKZP010000497.1 GCA_026393735.1 Acidobacteriota bacterium | reverse complement strand
TCCCCTTGCGCGGTTTCACGGGTCTCGTGCCGGTCGATCCGGAACGCCAGCGCTGCTTCCCCACTCGCCGTCGTCGTCCATGCGCCGTCCACGATGATAGCCGGGGTTCCGGCTTCGACCGCGAGCAGGCCCAGGTGACTGAGAATCCCGCCGCCGGTCGCCACGATCGCCGCCGACGACGACAGGTACGGCGCGTCGGCTGGCTCCAGGTGCGCGGCCATGAAGACGGATCCTGCGAGCTCCTCGGGCCGGCGCCGGCCTCCGCCAAAGCGCGCGAGGCCGGCCGCCCGTCCCGGCGAGGCGCTGATGCCGTCGAGCGATCGCTCGTTGGAGAGCGCAGGCGGCCGCGTCACCGGGTGCGGCATTTCAAAGAGGCGGCGCAGTTCGTGCGCGAGCGCCTGGTCGTCGTCGATGCCCATCTCGGGCGCGGTCCCGAGCACGTTCGCCGAACGCAGCCACTGCTGGACCTCATCGACGTCGCAGTCGCTGGAACGCGTCCACGGCGCGTCTTCCGAGGGCCGCCGCCGCCACAGGCAGGGATCCGTGGCGGCGCAGGCGAGGCGCGGCATGCCGCTGCCATCCCGCAGGACAAACACCGTCAGGCCTGTGGCGCCCAGGGAGACGCGAGCCTGCTGCACGTCGTACCCGTTGATGCGTCCCGTGGTCTGGAAGCGCACCTGGCGGTCCAGCAGTGCCACGGTGCGCGCCAGGCGGGCCGCACGCGCGATCGCGTCGGGCGATTCGTCGAGCAGCGTGCGGAGGCGATGCACCTCGTGCTCGCGCTCGAAGAGGGCGGGCGGCCGGCGCCGAAGGCCGTCTGGGGAATCGGCGATCTCGCCGCGGCCCAGCGCGCCGCGCAGCGCCGCGCGCACGCGCCGGTCGAACTCCACCTGCCCGCGCAGATCGTCGGCGCGCAGCGGCGCCGACAGTTCCAGCCCCAGCGAAGCCACCGTGTCGCTGAGCGCCGCGAGCGCGGCCTCCGACGGATCGCGCGTGAAGCGGTCGCAGTAGGGCGGCTCCCCCGCCCAGCGGACTTCGCGGACGCCCTCCGCGCCGGCTTCGATCCCCGCGAGCACCCCGCTGCGATCGACGGTGACGAACTGGTCGTACGGCAGGACGCCCCACCGGGCGAAGAAGTCCGCCCACGCCTCCGCCACGCGAGCCCGCGCGTCGTCGGGGAGCCGCAGCGATCCGATGGCCCAGTCGACGTCCATGAGGTACGGCACGAGGTTCAGGAGCAGGGCCGCCCGGCCGTGCAGGTCCTCGGCCGTGAGCGTGCGCTCCTTGTCGTAGCGCGCCTGGATCCGGGTCGCGTCGACCGACACCATGAAGTCGAGCCGATCGAAGAACCGACGGATCGCATCGAGTGCCGGGCACGGGTGGTTCGACAGCTCGTTGATGCTGACGCCGGCGTACTGCAGGTCCACCATGCCGCCTCGCAGTGGCGGCGAGTCGTCGATGCGGATGAACGCGGGATGGTTGCGGAACCGGGCGAAGTAGTGGACCTCGTTTCCGTAACAGAACACGCGCACGTCCGACGGGATCTTCTGTTGATGGATCAACTGGTGGCCGAACGCCTCGACGAGCCGGCGCACGGCCGACGGGATGTCCGGCCGCACGCCCGGGCGCGGCTGGCCCTCGAGATCCACGAATTCGATGTGCCGGCCCACGCGGATGTCGCGCCCCAGGTTGACGACGGCCAGATCGATCGTCTTCGTCGAGCGCGGGCCCGCGCCGATCAGGCCGAATGCCAGTTTGAGCCCGCGCTGGTGCAGGTAGCG
>JAPKZP010000163.1 GCA_026393735.1 Acidobacteriota bacterium | reverse complement strand
TTCCAGTACCTGGGACTGTGGCTGCTGCTCTGTTTCACGCTGCAGGGTGCGCTGGCGGCCCGGCTGATCGGGCGGTGGAGCGCATCTGCGCCGGTGCAGGTGCTGGGCGCCGCGCTGTTCGTACTCCTGCCGACGCTGCTGACGCGCGTGGGCCACGAGGCGCTGTGCTCGCACTGGCTCGTCCTGTGGGCGCTGCTCGTGGCCTCGCGCGAGCCCACGCGGCGCGTTCGGCCGCTGGAGTGGGCGGCGCTGGGCCTCGTGTCCGGCATGATTCAGCCTTACCTGGCCGCGATGGTCCTGCCGCTCCTGGCCGCGGCTGCGCTCACTGGTCGTGGCGCGTCGATGCGCTCGCGGGTGTCTGCGATGGGAGCGGCCACGGCCGCCACCGTGGCCGGCTGGTGGGTGTCCGGGCTGTTCCTGCTGCAGGGCCAAGGGTCGCTGGCCGCCGAAGGGCTCGGCTACTACTCGATGAACCTGCTGGCGCCCGTGTCACCCGGGGGATGGTCATGCGTGCTTCCGGCATTGCCCATCGCGGGCAACGGCCAGGAATATGAGGGCTTCCAGTACTTCGGCCTCGGCAACCTCCTGCTGATCGCGGTTGCCGCGCTCCTCGTCGCAAGCCGACGCCCCATCGCGGGGTCCAAGGAGGCCCGGCGCATCTGGGCGCCCGCCACGGCTGGCGTCTGCCTGCTGATGGCCGCCTTTGCCGTCAGTCCGAGGATCACGCTCGGCAGCCGCGTGCTGGCCGACCTGACTGGACCGTGGAGCGCGCCGTTGTCCGCGTTCCGTTCATCCGTGCGGTTCTTCTGGCCGCTGGCGTACTTGACGCTGGCGTGGGCAGTGGCAACGGTGGCCCGCCGGCTGCCGCGCAGGCTGGTCATCGGCGTCGTGGCCGCGGCCGTCGTCGTTCAGGCGGCCGACCTGCACGCCGTCTATCAGGATCGGCGACGCACGGCGCGCGATCCGGCGTTCTACGAACGGAGCCAGCCCCTCACGTCGCAGCGCTGGTCGTCGATCGCGTCGCACTACGCCAACCTGGCGCTCGTGCCGCCGCCGCAGTGCGGCCGGTCGCCGCTGCCCTACGAGCCGGCGGTGCGACTGGCCGCCACCCATGGACTCACGGTAAACGCCGGAACGGTTGCGCGGAGCGATGAGGGCGCGCGGCGACAGTATTGCGCCGACTTCGACGCCGACATCGCTGCGGCGCGCCTGACAGCGGACACGCTCTACGTCGTGTCAGCGGAGACGGCCGACGTGCTTCGCCGCACGAGTGGACCGAGCGTGGTCTGCGGTGCCGTCGATGCGGTGTGGCTCTGCACGACGTCCGACGCCTACATCGCCTGGCGGAACGCGGCGGCATTCGACGAGTTGCGCCTGCAACGGTGAAGACGCCAACGGTTCGATCTCCGGCTGCGCGTTGGCTGTAGTAGCAGACAGGTCGCCGCGCGGTGTGGGCAGGGGCACTTATGGAAGGCGTGCCTACGAACCCCCGTGAATCGGAGGTTCGCCGGCGTCCGGCTTCTCGACGATGGTCGCCAGCAGGTAGCCGTGCCGGCGGAGCGCCGGGACGTGGCGATCGAGCATCACAAACGGCCGCACGAGCGCGCCGGTGATGACGGTCAGCGGCCGGCACCAGGCGTGACAGGCGAGATCCAGCATCCGCAGCCATCCCGGGATGAAGAGAATGGCCGTCTCGGCCGTCACGCGAAAGCCGGCCCGTTCGACCATGCGGCGCAGCGCCCTGCGCGAGTAGGACTTCTCGTAGCCGTACCCGTACAGCCCCAACGCACTCATGACCGCGACCATGGGCGCGCGCAGGAACGGGTCATAGCGATTCGGCACGCCGACGATCGCGCGGCCTCCTGGCCTGAGCACGCGGAAGATCTCGGCGACCGCCAGTTCGGTCTCGTCGAAGTGCTCGATGGTCCCCATCGAATAGACGGCGTCGATGCTGCCGGTCCGGTACGGCAGCGCCCGCACGTCAGCGGCTGCGGCACGGAGCGGTACGCCGGCAAACGCGTCGCGGGCCAGCGCGGCGGTTGGAGTTGAGATGTCCACGCCGAAGGCGGCGGCGCCCTGCGCGGCCGCCCACTGCAGGATGCGCGTGTTCCGCGCTTCGTCCCACAAGTCGGTCTTCATCAGCCGCACACCGGCGAGCGGGGCGAGGTGCTCGGTCAGCAGGCGGCGCTCGTTGTCGGCGTA
>JAPKZP010000344.1 GCA_026393735.1 Acidobacteriota bacterium | reverse complement strand
TCATCGACGGCTTGATGGGGGCGCCGCCGTCAGAGCGGGTGGTCCAGGACCTCCTGGCAGCCGGCATCAGCGGGTGTAACTGGACCGTCGCCAGCCACAGCGACGAGACGCTCACCGCCATCAACAAGCTCCTCCCGTTCTACTGGCTGTTCGAGCAGTTTCCCGAGTGCACGTTGCTGGTCGGGCGCGCAGAAGACCTGGATCGCGCCAAGCGGGAGGGCAAGCTCGGCATCATCCTGGGATTCCAGGGCGGCGGCCCCCTCGCGCGAAATCCGCACTTGGTGCGGGTATTCCACCGCCTCGGCGTCCGAATCATCCAGCTGACCTACAACGAATCCAATGCACTGGCGGCCGGCTGCCTCGAGGCGTCGGACAGTGGGCTTACGAGTCTGGGCGTGCAAGCCGTCCAGGAGATGAATCGCATCGGGATTCTCGTCGACCTGAGTCACGTCGGGCGTCGGGCGAGTCGACAGGCCATCGACGTCTCCTCGGCGCCCGTTGTCTTCTCGCATTCGAACCCGCGCGCCTTGCAGGAAAACCCGCGAAACGTGTCGGACGAGCAGATCCGCGCCTGCGCCGCACGCGGCGGCGTGCTGGGGCTCGCGACCTTTTCGGCATTCGTCGGCGAGACGCGCAACGGACGGCATCCGGCACTCGATGAGTACTTCCGGCAGGTGGACTACGTCATCAATCTCGCCGGACCCGATCACGTCGCGATCGGCACGGACATCTTTCTCGACCCGACCGATGGCGTCTGGTGGCGAGCCGTCACGGGACGCCTGTACCCGGAGGTCAGCCAGGGCATGAGCTACGCCACCCACAACATCGATGGCTTCATGCACCAGTCCGATTTCCCGGCGGTCGCTGAGGCCATGCTGCGGCGCGGGTACGATGAGACCACGGTCCGCAAGATTCTCGGGGGCAACTGGCGTCGCGTCTACGGTCACGCGTGGGAGGCGCCTCACACAAAGGCGGAGCCGAGACCTGTCCATTCGTGACACGGCCCTGTTCTGCCTTCTGGAGACGACAGAGATGAAACCACCTCTCAAGCAACGTCTGCTAAGCGGCGAGATCTGCACCGGTACGTTCTTGTTGTTTCTATCCGGCGGTGATGTCGTTCAGTTCCTGGCGGGCCTCGGGCTCGACTACTTGATCCTCGACATGGAACACGGATCTCTCGACTTGGGCCGCGCCCGCGAGACCATCCTCGCTGCGCGCGCCTGTGGTGTGGCGCCGCTGGTCCGTGTAGCCGAGGCGCAGTACGGCCTCATCACGCGAGCGCTCGATGCCGGCGCTGAGGGGATTGTGCTTCCGCGCGTTGAGACCCCACAGCAGTGCCGCGACCTCGTACGCTGCGCCCGCTACGCCCCTGATGGCGAGCGCGGTGTCACGACCTTTGCCGGGCACAACGACTTCGCGCCAGTTGCTGACGTGCCTGGGTTTCTCGCCGAACGCAACCGTAACATCCTGCTGATGGTGCAGATTGAAACACGGACTGGCCTGAACCACCGGAGTGAAATTCTCTCCGAAGCCGGCATCGACGGGTGCCTGGTCGGCACCGGGGACCTGGCCTTTAGTCTAGGTTGTCCCGGGCAGACCAACCATCCGGACGTCATCGCTGGCGCGGAAAGCGTCTTCGCCACTTGCCGGGACAATGGCCAGCTCTACACGTTGCCGATACGCACCCCTGATGACACCGCGCGCTGGCAGGCCGCTGGCATGACCATGATGACACTCTCGACTGACGGTGGCCTGCTGGCGGCAGGCGCGCGCCAGTTCCTGTCGAGTGTGAATCGACATCGAGCCCCGTCAGCGGAAACGGTCAAGGGGTCGTAGGTCCGATCGAACACTTCAGAAGCTTGCTCGAGATCGAGCGTCTCGAGTTCATGCAGTGACCGAGCGAATCGCTCGCGCAGATCTCGACTGGAGGACGACCGTGTTACTCGTGGCCCTGTTTCTGTTCGTCGTTCTCGAGAGTCCGGTGCCGGCGCAGCAGGCTGCTCTCCCGGCCGCCCCGGATGCCAAGAGCGCTCTTGCGGATGGTGCAGAGTTCCTGAAGGCAAGAGACAACCAGCGGGCGTTGGGAGCGTTCGAGCGCGCCATCGCGTTGGAACCCCACAACGCCGAGGCACACGTGCAGAGATGCCGAGCCCTGGCGGGATTGAGACGGCACGAGGAGGCCATCGCGGCTTGCACGCAGTCACTCCGCCTGAATCCCGGCGCCCCGGAGGCCCATTGCCAGATCTGCGGATCCCCCCAGCCCGTGAAGAGCTGGTGCACGATCCAGAGCGCCTCTTTCAATGAACCGGCCCGGAAGAAGATCCATGTGA
>JAPKZP010000651.1 GCA_026393735.1 Acidobacteriota bacterium | reverse complement strand
TTCCACATCGAGATGTCGTACGCCGGCTCGTTTCTGATGATGGCGGTGCTGGTCGTGGGCGTCGCGGTGCCGACGCCGGGCGCCGTGGGCGGATTCCACCAGGCGTACCGCATCGGCGCGACGGCGTTCTTCGCCGCGGCGACAGACCGCGCGGTGGGCGCGGCGATCGTCCTGCACGCGATCTCGTTCGTGCCGGTGACGATCGCGGGAGCCATCTTCATGGCGCAGGAAGGCCTGAGCCTGAGCGGGGTCCGCGGCCTGGCGTCCGCCCCCCGGAAGGACCTTAACCCATGAAGTGCCCTTACTGCGGACACATGGGCGACAAAGTCGTCGACTCGCGCGAGAGCAAGGAAGGCGACGTCATCCGGCGCCGGCGCGAGTGCCTGGAATGCGGGCGCCGCTTCACCAGCTACGAGCGCGTCGACGAGATCCCGTACATGGTCATCAAGAAGGATGGCCGCCGCGAGCGTTTCGAGCGCCAGAAGCTCATCGCCGGCATGCTCCGATCCTGCGAGAAGCGCCCGGTGACGGTGTCGGCCCTCGAAGCGATCGCGGATCGCATCGAGGGGATCCTCCAGGATCGGCCCGAGAAGGAAATCGGGACCGGGGAGATCGGCATCTGCGTGATGCAGGAGCTGAAGCGGCTGGACAAGGTCGCCTACGTGCGGTTCGCGTCCGTGTACCGCGACTTCCGGGACATCGGCGAGTTCATGACCGAGCTCAAAGATCTGATCAACGCGAAAGAATGACGTCCCTCCGACTCCTGGCGATCGTGTTGGCCGCCGTGGCGCTGGATGCCGGCACCTCCGGCGAGGTCCAGGTGTCGACGCTCGTGCGCGACGGGCGCGTCTACGTCTCGAGCACCCTCACCGACGGCGTGATCGAGGAACTCGACGAGGCCATCCAGTCGGGGTTGACCACGACGTTCACGTACGAAACCGAACTGCGCCGGCCGGTCAGCATCTGGTTCGACCGGGTGCTGGCGACCGCCACGGTCTCGGCGGCGGTGCAGTTCGACACGCTGACGGGCCGCTACCAGCTCAGCCGAAGCGTGGACGGCCGGATCGAAGACTCCAAGGTGTCGGACGACAAGGCCGCCGTGAAGCGATTCGTGACGGCGTTCGAGCGGCTGCCGCTGTTCGGCACGGCGGACCTCGAACCCAACGTCGAGTACTACGTCCGCGTGCGCGTCCGCACGCGTCCGCGGGTGACCTGGTTCTTCTGGCCGTGGGATCGCGGCTCGGCGACCGGGTTCGCCCGCTTCACGTTCATTCCGTAGGCCGCGGGCCCATGCATGCCTGAGACGCTGGGATCGCCCACGTCGCTTCGCCTCTCCGCGCCCGCGTCCGCGGCGCCGCCGCCGCCGCGCAGGCGCCGCCCGTTCCGCGACAATCCGCTCCTGCTGCTGCTCGGCATCCTGGCGCTCATCGGCGTCCTGTCGTTCACGATGACGCTCGCGAACCGTTCGAGCGGACTCGCCCCGGACTTCCTGAGCGAGTTCGTGCTCTACTCGCTGTCGGTCGTGGACCTCACCATGCTGGTCGCGCTGGTGTTCGTCCTCGCCCGCAGCGTCATCAAGCTGCTGGTGGAGCGCAAGCGCGGGCTTCCGTTCGCCCGGTTCCGGGCCAAGCTCGTCACCGTGCTGCTCGCCATGACGCTGGTCCCGGCGGTGCTCGTGCTCCTCGTGGGCAGCCAGCTCATCTTCAACAGCGTCGACCGCTGGTTCAACGCGCCGATGGACGAGATCCTCGATTCGGCGCAGCGGATCGCGAGCGACTACTACCACGATCGCCAGCGACAGGTGAGCGGCGAGGCGTCACGCCTGGCGCGCAGCCTCGCCGCGGCGGACCTCGCGTCGCCGGACGTGCGGCTGCTGCGCGACGCGATTGCGCCGCCGGTGTCGGGACAGCAGCTGACGCTCGTCGAGGTGTACCGGGTGCAGCGCGGTCCGGAGGCCGAGACCCGCGTGGTTCCCGTGGTGGACGTGGCGTCGGCGTCGATGTCCGCGGTGGCCAATCGCGCCTCGTCCGATCGCCTGGCGACCCGGGCGGCCGGCGGCCAGCCCGACGTGTGGATCCGCGAGCCGCTCGAGGGCGGCGGCGAGCTGATCCGCGCGGCCGCGGTCGTCCGGAAGGCGGACGGCGCCGCCGTGGGTGTCGTCGTGGCGACGGTGCACCTGACGGGCGAGCTGGCGCTCAGGGCCCGGCGCATGACGAAGGCGTACGAGTCGTACACGCAGCTGAAGGTCCTCAAGCGCCCGCTCACCGGCGTGTACCTGTCGTTCTTCCTCATGGTGACGCTCATGGTGCTGGTGAGCGCCACGTGGATGGGCCTCTACCTCGCCAAGCGCATCACGCGGCCGGTGCAGCTGCTGGCCGCGGCGGCGCGGGAGATCGGCGCGGGGCACTTCGAGCACAGGGTCGAGCGCGAGACCGCCGACGAGTTCGGCTCGCTGGTGGACGCGTTCAACACGATGGCCGACGAGCTGGCGACGAGCCGGCTCCAGCTCGATCGATCGACCATCGACCTGCAGCAGAAGCACGCCGAGGTCGAAGAGCGGCGGCGGTTCACCGAAGCGGTGCTCGACCGCGTGGCGACAGGGGTCATCACGATCGATGCCCGCGGACGCATCGGGACCGTCAACCCGGCGGCCGTCCGGCTCCTCGGCCTGGGCGCCACGGTGATCGGCCAGCCCGCGTCGGCCGTCTTCGGGCACGGCGACCTCCTGCCGCTTTCCACGCTGGCCACGGCGACGTACGCCCCGGGCAAGGAGTGGCCCGCACAGGAGATCGCGCTCGTGCGCGACGGTCGCGAGGTCCAGCTGGCGGTGGCGGCGACGCCGCTGCAGGCCGACGGCGGGCCGCTCGAGGGCCGCGTCCTCGTGCTCGACGACATCACGCCGCTCATCCGCGCGCAGAAGGTCGCCGCGTGGCGCGAGGTGGCCCGGCGGCTGGCGCACGAGATCAAGAACCCGCTCACCCCGATCCAGTTGAGCGCGCAGCGCCTGCAGCGGCAGTTCGCGGCGGCGCCCGACCACGTCCGGGCCTTCGTGGACGAGTGCACGGGCACGATCGTCGGCGAGGTGGACTCGCTCAAGGCGCTCGTCGATGAGTTCTCGCAGTTCGCGCGCATGCCGGCGCCGCGCCGCGTCCCGACCGACCTGCACGACGTGCTGCTGGGAACGCTCGCGCTCTACGACGGGCTGTTCCAGAGCGTGAAGATCGAGACGCTGTTCGCCGTGTCGCTGCCGCGCGTCCGTCTCGACCCGGATCAGATCCGGCGCGTCGTCATCAACCTGCTGGACAACGCCATCGAGGCCTTCAACCAGCGCGGCCAGATCGTCGTCGAAACGCACCACGACGCCGGGAGCGGCGTCGTGCGCATCGTGATCGCCGATGACGGACCTGGCATCGCGGCCGAAGAGCGTGACAAGCTGTTCATGCCGTACTTCTCGACGAAGAAGCGAGGCAGCGGCCTGGGCCTGGCGATCGTCCGCCGGATCGTGGCCGAGCATGGCGGCACCGTGGAGGCCGGGCCGAACGAGCCGCGGGGCTCCCGGTTCACCATCGAGCTGCCGTGCGAGAGCCGGGAGGGCGGCACAGAGGGAACGGCACCGTGAAGGCCTCGATCCTGATCGTCGACGACGAACCGGGCGTGCGGGCCGCCCTGTCGGGTGTGCTGCGCGATGAAGGGCACACCGTGGAGGTGGTCGAGAGCGGCGAGGCCTGCCTCGACCGCCTGACGCGTGCGGCGTACGACGTCATCCTCCTCGACATCTGGCTGCCCGGCATCGACGGGCTCACGACGCTGGAACGCCTGCGCGAGCGGCAGGTCGACGCGGCGGTCGTGATGATCTCGGGGCACGGCAACATCGAGTCGGCAGTGCGGGCGATCAAGATGGGGGCCTTCGACTTCATCGAGAAGCCGCTGTCGCTCGACAAGACCGTGCTGGTGGTCGCCAACGCCCTCCGCCAGCAGCGCCTCGAGGCCGAGAATCGGGCGCTGCGCGCCCGCGTGGATCAGGACTTCAAGATGGTGGGCGAGAGCTACGCCATCAACCAGCTGCGCGAGCAGGTGGCCATGGCCGCGCCCACCAACGGCCGCGTCCTCATCTCGGGCGAGAACGGCACCGGCAAGGAACTGGTGGCGCGATCGATCCACGCGCTGAGCCGGCGGCGCAGCGGACCGTTCGTCGAGGTGAACTGCGGCGCCATCCCCGAGAACCTGATGGAGTCGGAGTTCTTCGGGCACAAGCGCGGCGCGTTCACCGGTGCGGTGGCCGACCGGCGGGGCAAGTTCGAGCTGGCCGACGGCGGCACGATCTTCCTCGACGAGATCGGGGACATGAGCCTCAAGACGCAGGCAAAGGTGCTGCGCGCGCTGCAGGAGCAGGTCGTCGAGCCCGTCGGGGGGACCGCCCGCGTGCGCGTGGACACCCGCGTGCTGGCCGCCACCAACAAGGACCTCACGGTCGAGATCAAGGCCGGCCGGTTCCGGGAGGATCTGTACTTCCGGCTGAACGTGATCCCGATCTTCGTCCCTCCGCTGCGGGAACGGCCGGACGATATCCCCCTGCTCGCCGAACACTTCATGCGGGTGTTCGCCCGCGAATACGGGCGCCGGATGAAGACGCTCGACCAGGCGGCGACGGCCGTCCTCCTCGGCTACGGCTGGCCGGGCAACGTCCGGGAGCTCCGCAATGTCATCGAGCGGGTGTTGATCATGGTGCCCGGCGAGGTCATCGCCGCCGGCGCCCTGGCGTTCCTTGGCGGCGCTTCGAAGGCCGCGGTGCCCGCCGCCGCCGCCGTCGTCCAGCCGCTGCACGAGGCCCGCGACCAGTTCGAACGCGAGTACGTCCTGGCGGCGCTCGCGCGGCAGCAAGGCAACATCTCGCGGACGGCGGAGATCCTCGGCGTCGAGCGCAGCAACCTGTATCGCAAGATGCGCGCGCTCGGTATCGCCTCGCCCCGAACACATGACCGAGTCCCGACCCACGAACACCCCGCGACCGGACGAGAACCGTCCCGACGTCGAACGCGACGCCAAGGTCGACGAGTTGCTGCTCGCAGGGCTGGAGCACTACTTCGCCGGCCGCCATCAGGAAGCCATCAACGTCTGGGAGCGCGTGCTCTTCCTCGATCGCGGGCACGCCCGCGCCCGGACGTACATCGAGCGGGCCCGGGGGGCGGTCGCCGAGCGCCTGCGACGGTCCGAGGAACTCGCCCATGAAGGCGTGGCCGCGCTGCACCGCGGTGACGGCACGACGGCGCGTGAGTTGCTGTCGTCGGCGGTGGAGCAGGGGGACCCGCACGACATGGCGCGGGCGTACCTGGAGCGGCTCGAGCGGCTGTCCGCCCGGCGCCCGACCGGCGGGGCGGAAACGCCGGCCGGCCGCCACGTCGACCCACCCCGTGCGCTGACCAGCCGGCGCCTGCTGGGGCGTGCACCGCGGCCCGTGCGCGCGCTGCCGCTCCTGCTGGCGGCCCTCGTCATCGGGGCCGCGATCTTCTTTGGCGCGTCTCGCGACTGGCTCAAGCCGCTCGTCGATCTGGCCTGGAGCAAGCCGGCTGCCGGCAGCGCCGTGCACGTCGCGCCCGACGCGCTGCCAGTGCCCGGACCGGCCGAGGTCGCCCTGTCGAAAGCCCGGGACCAGATGACGTCGGGGTACCTGAAGGCCGCGCTCGCGACGCTCGACGCCGTGCCGGACGCCGACCCCCTGGCCGGGGAGGCCACGCGGCTGCGTGCGGACATCCAGCGAGCCCTGCTCGAGTCGCTGCAGAGCGGCACCGCACCGCCGGCCCCGGCACGTCCGTCCGAGGAGCGCCAGCCGTGAAGTGCCCGAAGTGCGGCTACCTCGGCTTCGACAGCGGCGAACGCTGCAAGAACTGCGGCTACGACTTCTCCCTGATTCCGCAGCCGCCCGCCGACGGCGCGCGCCGCACGCCATCGTCTCATCCGCAGACCGACCCGGGCTTTCGCGACCCGCATCTCGCACGTGGTGCCCGCTACCGGCGCACGGACGGATCACCGACGCCGGCAGGTGCCGATCGGCCCCTGGCCGCGAATGCCGAAGCCGCCCCGATCGATCTCCCGTTGTTCGGCGACGATATGCCGCCAGTCCTGCCGCCGCCGCGGCCGCCACTGGCGGTGCGGCGGGCGACACCGACGCCAAGCCGCGTCCGTGTCCGGCACGAGACACCCCCACGCGACGCCTTGCCTCTGGTGCCGGATGACCCGGTGGCGCAGCGTCCTGCGATCGCGGCCGTCTCACACGACGCGGCGCCGGCTCCAGTGGCGGAACATGCGCCGCCGACGCATCAGGCGCCGGCGGGCGCTCCCCCGGGCCGCCGGCTTGCGGCAGCGGCGATCGACCTCGCGCTCATCGCCGGCATCGACGCAGGGGTGCTGTATTTCACCGTGAGGCTCTGCGGGCTCTCGACGCTCGAGCTCGATGTGCTGCCCGTCATCCCCCTCGTGGCGTTTTTCCTCGTCCTGAACGGCGGGTACCTGGTGCTCTTTACGGGAACCCTGGGCCAGACGCTTGGCAAGATGGCGACCGACCTCGAGGTGG
>JAPKZP010000542.1 GCA_026393735.1 Acidobacteriota bacterium | reverse complement strand
GCCAGGCTGCCGACGAACATGATCCCGAGGTTCACGAGCAGCACCTGCTTGTGGTCGAAGAGGTCGGCGAGATAGCCGAAGAGAAACTTGCCGGTCAGCCCCATCAGGAACATCCACGACAGGCCGCGAGCCGCCGTGGGGACGTCGAAGCCCTGGCCTCGCAGGTGGAGGAAGAGGTGCGCCGAGATCCCGAGGATCGCGTAGAAGGTCATCGAGCCGGCCGCCGCGATCATCCAGAACGCGCGCGTCCGGATGGCCTCCAGGTACTCCAGGCCCGCGGCCGGTGAACCCGCGCCGCCGGCTTCGCCCGATCCGTAGGGCTCGAGGCCCATGTCCGACGGGCGCTCGCGCACGAAGAGCACGACGACGACGAGCAGGACCACAGGGAAGATCGCGTAGAGCATCAGGCTCGTGCGCCACCCGTACGGGCCCACCCGCTGGCCGCCGCGCGCCGGGAACAGCGCGCCGCCGAGGCTCGTGCCGACAATCGCGAGGCCGGTCGCCGTGCCGCGGTTCTTCACGAACCACCGCGACACGAGGATGACCGCCATCACGATGCCGCAGCTGGCCAGCACGACGGCGAACAGCACGTGCACGCCGTACATCCCGGCCGCGGACCCGACCTGTCCGTACAACAGCAGCGCGACGACGAGCAGCGCCGCGCCGCCGATCATCAGGCGCTTCACGCCGTACTTGTCGGCGATCGCCCCGGCGAGCGGGGACAGCACGCCGGCAAGTCCCATGGTCAGCAGGTCGCGGAACTTCAGCGTGCCGCGGCTCCAGCCGAACTCGCGCAGCATCGACTCGTCGAAGACGGTGATGCCCGCGAAGGTGAGCCCGTTCGTCACCATGAGGGTGAAGAACGCGCACCCGGCGATCACCCATCCGTAGAAGACACGCTTCATGTGGCGTCCGCCGGCGTTAGCTGCGCTTTACGAACTGTCCCGAGGGCTTCCCGTGGGGCTCGCCGTCCTTGAAGACGACCTGGCCGCGCAGCACGGTCACCGCGGGCCACCCGCTGAGCTTCATGCCTTCGAACGGCGTGAAGTCCTGGGCCGAGTGCACCGACGCGGCCGTGACGGTCCTCTTCGCTTCGAGATCGACGATCGACAGGTCGGCGTCGCTGCCGACGGCGATCGCGCCCTTCTTCGGGTACAGGCCGAAGGAGCGCGCCGGGGTGGCCGACACGAGATCGACCGCACGCTCCAGCGGCAGGCCGCGCTTCAGCACGCCCTCGGAAATGAGCACCGGGTACAGGAAACCGGTGCCGCCGAAGCCGGGCCAGGCCGCCCAGAAGTCGCCTTCTTTCTTGTCTTTCGACAGGCAGGCGTGGTCGCTCACGACTGTCGCGATGTCGCCGTTCTTCACGGCGGCCCACAGCACCTCCTGGTCCTGGGGCGTGCGGATCGGCGGGTTCACCTTCGCCGTGTAGCCGCCGGCGTTGCCCCAGTTCAGCATCAGGTGATGGAGCGTCGCTTCGAGCAGGATGTCGTCGTTCGGGTAGCGGCGCTTGACCTCGATGGCCTTGGTGACGGCCGGCCCGCTCGAGAGGTGCAGCAGGTTCACGGCGCACCCGGTCGCGTGCGACAGCACCACGGCTTCTTCGATGGCGAGCTCCTCGCTCAGAGCCGGCCGCGCACGGCTGTAGGCTTCGAGGCCGGTCAGGCCCTCTGCCTTGATGCGGGCGATGAACGTCCGGATGAGCTCGGGGTTCTCGCAGTGCAGACTGAGGGAGATCCGGCGCCCGCGTGCTTTCGACAGGGCCGCCGCCCGCTCCATGATCTCGTAGAGGTACCCGAGATCGTAGTCGTCCGACATCGTGTATTCCTTGCCCTTCGTCGAATCCGACGACAGGGTCAGGGACTTGTAGAACATGTAGAGCTTGAACGAGCCCACGCCCTGGTCGACGAGCCACTCCATCTCGTCGAGGTGGGCGTTGGTCATCGGCGCGACGTGGTAGGAGTAGTCGCTGCGGAACTGGTCCACGGACAGCTTCAGCACCTCCGGGAAGATCTGCCGGTAGGCGCCGGTCTTGTTCAGGTAGTGCGACCCGGTCCGGAAGTAGCTCACCATCGTCGTCGTCCCGCCAGCGACGGCCGACGTCGACTCGGAGAGGGCGTCCTCGCTGAAGGGCCGGTAGATGCCGATGTGGCAGTGAGAATCGACCGCCCCCGGCAGCACGTGGCGGTGGCGCGCGTCGATGACCTCCGCGCCGTCCGAGCCTGCCAGTGTGTCCGAGATGGCGGCGATCCGGCCGTCCTTGATTCCCAGGTCCATCCGGCTCGGGCCCAGCCCCGGGAGGACGACCGTCCCGTTCAG
>JAPKZP010000052.1 GCA_026393735.1 Acidobacteriota bacterium | reverse complement strand
TTACAGAGCCGCGACCGTGAGGGAGCGGGCGGCTCGCCGATTCCTTCACGGGTTCTGAGGGAGCGGTCGTCTCGCCGTTTCTTTCACGGGTTCTCAGGGAGCGGTTGGAATCGATGTTTCGTGACGAGCCCTTACCGTGCGATCCCGCGCCGGCTCACCAGGTACACCGCGAAGCTGCCCAGCCAGTGGCCGCCTTCGTAGTGTTCGCCGGTCACGGCCTTGAGCCCCGCCACCCGATGCCGCAGCGACGCCGCCTGCAGTGAGGCCCGCCGCGCATCCGTCGAAGCCAGCCCCTTGATGATGCCGTCGAGCATCCAGGCACGGCTCAGGTTCAGGCCGTCCAGGTGCGCCAGTTTCGGATCGCTTGGGTCGGTCACGATCGCAGGCTCGAGCCAGCCAGCCGAACCGTCAATCGGGATCTGCGGAAGGAACGCGCGCAGCCACTCGCCGTACCTCGGCGCCGGCATGACCCGCCGCATCAAGTCGGCTTCGGCAATGCACGGTGACAGGAAGTCCTGGCCCGACGGGTCGTACGCGAGGGGACAGTTGCGATCCTGGCCGTAGAACGCGTCGATTCGCGCCCGCAGGAGGTCGGCCATCGGCCGGTCGCCCGCCGTCACGGCCCAGTCGAGCACCAGGCCGAACGAGAACGCGGTCTGGTCGTGCTCACCGATCCGGATGGGCCGCGAGAGCTTCGGCAGCCACTCCTTCAACCTCGCTGCCGCCGCCTCTTCGAGCGGGCGCAGCGCCACGGCCCACTGCTGTGCCTGCGGGTCGTTCCAGTCGCGCACCTCGGCGGCCAGCTGCAGCAGCCACGCCAGCCCGTAAGGCCGTTCGAAGCTCGTGCGGCCGGCCCCCGTGACGTACTGCACTTCCGCGGCGATGTGCTCCGGCGTCAGGCTCTGCGCGACCGCCTGACGGGCCTTCGCGGCGAACGGCGCGTTCGGGAACGTCCGCGCGAGGCGCACCAGGAGCCAGTGGCCGTGCACGGACGAATGCCAGTCGAAGCAGCCGTAGAACGCGGGCGTGAGCACGCGCGGCGGCTGAGCGTCGGCGTCACTGTTCATCACGTGCGCGATCTTGTTCGGGTACTCCTTGTGGACGCACGCCAGCGCCAGGTCGGCGAACCGACCCGCGGCCATGGCATCGAAGTCGGACGGCGCAGTCTGGCGCGGCCCCTGCGCGAGGAGCGCACCCGCCTGCATGCTCACGCCGATCAGCAGGATGGCAACCGATTGCTTCACCATCGTCATGGCCCGCGCCTCCAAAGGAACGACACCCGCGCTACCGGAGCTTTACGGTCGCGATCGCAACGAGCGTCAGGATGAGCGACACGATCCAGAGCCGGATGACCACCTTCGTCTCGGCCAACCCGGTGTGCTGCAACTGGTGGTGCAGGGGCGCCCGGTAGAACAACCGGCGGCCGAGCCACTTGATGCCGATCTTGTCCTGGATCTGCGAGGTCACGGCCTCGGCGATGAACAGGCCGCCGAGGATCAGGAACAGCGCCTCCTGCTTGACCAGCACCGAGAGCGTGGCCAGACAGCCGCCGATCGCCAGCGATCCGGAGTCGCCCATGAAGACCTGGGCGGGATACGCGTTGAACCACAGGAACCCGACGCCGGCCCCCGCGAACGCCGCGCACACCAGCACGAGTTCGCCGACGCCCGGCAGCAGCGGAAAGAACAGATAGCGCGCCCAGATGGCGTTGCCCATCACCCACGCGAACACGCCGAGCGCCGACACGGCAAACACCGACGGCACGATCGCGAGCCCATCGAGCCCGTCGGTGATGTTGACGGCGTTGCCGACGAGCATCACGAACAGGAACACGATCGGCAGGTAGCCCCACTCGGACGTGAACAGGGCGTGCTTCACGAACGGCACGTAGAACGCGCCAGCTTCGCGGGCGGGCAGGGGCGACCACGGGCTCGCGAGGAACGCGGCGAACAGCGCCGCGAACGCGCCCTGCAGCATCAGCTTGCGGATCTCGCTCATCCCCCGGTTGCCGGAACGCGCGCGCCATTTCGCGAGGTCGTCCGCGAGGCCGATCCCGCCGAACCAGAGCAGGCCGCCGAGGACCGGCCACAGGAAGGAGCTGGTCAGATCGCACCAGAGGAGGCACGCCGCAAGGACGCACCCCACCATCACCGCGCCGCCCATCACCGGGGTGCCGGCCTTGTCGAAGGCCGACGGCACGCCCGTCTCCCGTGTCTGGTCCACGAGCCCGCGATGATGCAGGTACCAGATGAAGCGCGGCATGACGACGAGCATCAGGATGAACGCGGTCATCGCCGCCCCGATCGCGCGCGTGGACAGGTAGTCCAGCAGCCGCAGGATCGAATAGGCGCGGTACCCGCCTTCCAACAGGTGCCCGAACAGGTGGATCATGACGGGGTCCTCCGCGCCGCGATGGCAGTGACGACGCGGGCGTAGGCGGTGCGGATCGTGAACTCGGGACGGAAATCCGTCGCGGTGAGCGCGAATCCGCGCAGCGACTCCTCCAGGCCCTCGAGGCTGCCGGCCTGTCCCCGCTCGATGAGCGCGAGCAACCCGCGCAGTCCGGCGGCCCGCACCAGCCAGAACTTGTGATCCTGCAGTGCGACGAGCGCCGGCCGCGCGTCGTCCGCTCCGCCGACATGGCCGAGCGCCTCGGCGGCGGCCGCCGCGACTTCGAGCCAGCGATCGCGCAAGAGGCGCACCAGCCCCGCCACGAGGTGCGCCCGCCCGGCCGCGCTCAGGTGGGGCTCGAGCTCCGTGACGGCGCGGCACGCCTCGGCGCGGGCCTCGTAGTACGGGTCGTTGAGCGCCGCCACGAGTACCGCTTCGACCTCCGGCGTCACGACGCCGAGCCGGGCCAGAGCCGCGAGGGCGTTTCGGCGGACGAAACCCACCTGTTCGAAGTCTCCGCCGAGGGCCCGCTTGTACCACGCCGCCCGCGTCCGGTCCTTCAGCAGCGCCACGACGAGGGGAAGGCACTCGCGCGCCTGGAGCATGCCGATCAGTTTCACGCCGAGGTTGCGGGACTCCCAGAATCGGCTCGCAACAAGGGATGTGGCGCGGCTGGTGTAGTAGGCGCGATCGGCGGCCGACGGAATTGCGAGTCTGACATCGAACCCCCTGGCACCGGCGGCTCCCCGCGCGCGCTCGAGCCGGCTGAGCAACGCCGCATTGCCAGGCAAGGCCGCCGGAGACGCGGCCACCGCGACGGCGTCCGCGGACGGCGACGCAGAGGACTCCTCTCCCGCGATCGACCGCCGGATGATGTCGAGCGCGTCGTGCCGCACGAACGCTGGGCCGGCCTGGCCCATCCGTCGCAGGCCTTCCGCGTCGGCCAGCAGAGCGACGATCTCGTGTGCGAGCAGCATCCCGTCCACGTGTTCCACGGGGCGGCCGTGTTCGGTCAGGGTCTGCTCGTAGAGCACGACGGCGCCGCCGCTGCGAGCGAGCGCACGGGCGTTCATCACCTGGTGCTCGCCCGGCAGGTTGATCTTCGGAATGACAATCGCGGGAAGACCCAGCGCGGCGACCTCGTTCAGCGTGCCGGCGCCCGCGCGCACGACCACGAGATCGGCCAGCGCGTAGATCTTCTCTATCTCGTGAAAGTACGGCCGCGCCACGTAGAACGAGTCGATCGCGCGGCGCTCGTCGGCCGTGTAAAGCGCTGCCAGGCGATCTTGCGAGTCCGCGTGCGCATCGTACGTGCCGTCGCCCCGGCGCAGGCCGGTGCCGTGAATCACGAAGAGGCGATCCTTGTGCGGGAGGAGCGCGCCGAGCGCGTCGACGACGGCACGATTGATCGTGCGCGCTCCTTGCGACCCGCCGAACGCGAACACGACGCGCCGCCCGGCGGGCACCTCGAAGTCGAGGCCCTCGCCGGCTGCGCGGCGATCGACACCCGCGATCCGCCGGCGCAAGGGATACCCGGCCATCACGCCGTTCGACGGGAAGGCCGACAGGGTCTCGGGAAACGACACGAACACGCGGTCGGCCAGCCGCCCGACGAGCAGGTTCAGTTTCCCGGGAGCCGCGTTCTGCTCGTGCACGTAGATGCCGGCCCGGTACAGGCCAAGCCTCCGCAGCAGCGCCGCCGCGAACATCGTCGGCGCCGAGGCGAATCCGCCCGTGCCGACGACGATATCCGGCCTGAAGCGGCGGATCACGGACGCGGCCTTCAGCGTGCCGGCCGCCGTGCTGGCGAGGAACCCCAGCCACGCGGCCGACGGCCACGACCCGGGATACGCGGACGCGCGAACGAACGTGATGGGCATCCCGTCGCGCGGGACCACGTCGGCCTCGGCCCGGCCGCGAACCCCCACGTAGAGATACGTGGTGCGATCGTCGCCGAGCGCCCGGCCAATGGCGAGCGCGGGATTGACGTGGCCAGCGGTGCCGCCGCCGGTGAGCAAAATGCGCTGGAAGGCCGTCATCGCGTGCGGCACAAGGGTATCACGCCGACAAGCTACTTGCGCCTCGACAGCGCCCACCACACTTGCGTTCCATGCCCCGGTCGGCCGGGTCCGTCACGCGTTCTCAGCTCCGGTCATTCGGCCTGCGGCTCCCGCCGGGCGGCGCGAATCGCCTGGTCGAGATCGGCGATGAGGTCGGCGACGTCTTCGATGCCGATCGACAGGCGGATGAAGTCGTCGGGCACGCCCACCGCCGCCCGCTCGGCCGCGGACAACTGCTGGTGTGTGGTCGACGCCGGGTGAATCACCAGGCTCTTGGCGTCGCCGACATTGGCGAGGTGGCTGAACAGCCGCACCGAGTCGATGAGGCGCTTGCCGGCCTCGAACCCGCCTCGGATGCCGAAGCCGACGATCGCGCCGGCACCGGACGGAAAGAACCGCTGCGCCCGGGCATGGTCGGGGTGGCCCGGCAGGCCGGGGTAGTTGACCCACGCCACGTCGGGATGTTCGTCCAGCCACGCAGCGACGCGTGCCGCGTTGGCGCAGTGGGCGGCCATCCGGTACGGAAGGGTCTCGATGCCCTGGAGGAAGAGGAAGGCATTGAAGGGAGACAGGCACGCGCCCAGATCGCGCAACCATTGCACGCGCGCCTTCGTGATGAACGCCGCGCCCGGCGCCACGGCCCGTTCGTGGGTGCCGAACAGGTCCCAGAACACCAGGCCGTGGTACGACGGGTCGGCCTCGGTGAACTCGGGGTAGCGGCCATTCGCCCAGTTGAAACGGCCCGAGTCGACAATCGCGCCGCCGATGGAAGTGCCGTGCCCGCCGAGGAACTTGGTCAGCGAGTAGACGATGATGTCAGCGCCGTGATCGATCGGCTTGAAGATGTGCGGCGTGAGCGTGTTGTCGACGACAAACGGCACGCCGCCGTCATGGGCGGCACGCGCGATGGCTTCGAGGTCGTCGACGTTGTTCTTCGGGTTGCCGATGGACTCCGTGTAGACCAGCCGCGTGTTGGCGTCGATCGCGCGCGCCACGTTCGCCGGGTCCGACGAATCGACGAACCGCGTTTCGATCCCGAAGCGTTCGAGCGTGTGGTGGAAGAGGTTGTAGGTGCCGCCATACAGGAAGCGGGTCGACACGATATTCTGGCCCGCGCGGGTCAGCGTCAGCACAGCCGTGGAAATCGCCGCCTGTCCCGACGCCAGCGCGAGGGCGCCGACGCCGCCGTCGAGCAGGGCCAGGCGCCGTTCGAGCACGTCGGTTGTGGGGTTCCCGATGCGCGTGTAGATCGGTCCGGGATCCTCCAGCGCGAAGCGTGCCGCCGCGTCGTCGGCGGAATCGAAGACGAACGACGATGTCTGGTAGATGGGCACGGCGCGGGCGCCGACAGCGCCGTCGGGCGACTGACCGCCGTGGAGGGCCACGGTGGCGGGACGGAACAACGGTTGGGGCGTAGACATCAGCATTCCTCCGAAGACGCCCGCGCATCATGGCGCGGGCGCGGTGATTCCACCGAACAGCCCGTGTCGAAGCCGGGCAGGCAGACGGCCGCGCGTGACGCCGCGGGCGTGGCCACCGATGAGCCGCCGAACGTCAGCACTACCATGGCGTCACTCCGTCCACGAGCCAGCCGTCGGCGGCCAGGAGTTCTGCGTTGAGGATTGCGGCGCCGGCAGCGCCGCGCACCGTGTTGTGTCCAAGCGCCACCAGCTTGTAGTCGAGCACCGGGCAGCGGCGGACGCGGCCGACGGACACGGCCATTCCGCCTTCCCGGCCGACATCGGCGCGGGGCTGCGGGCGGTCCCGCTCCGCGAGGTAGACGATGGGCCGTCGCGGCGCGCTGGGGAGGCCGATGTCCTGCGGCCGGCCCGAGAACCCGCTGAGGGCGGCGAGGAGGTCTTCCTGCGACGGCACGTCCTCGAAGGCCACCGAGATGGACTCGGTGTGGCCGTCGAGCACGGGCACGCGGGTCGCCTGGGCACTGATCGACACCGGGTAGGGGATCACGCCGCTGGCCCCGACGCTTCCCAGGATCTTCGGCGTCTCGGTCTCGATCTTCTCTTCCTCGCCGTCGATGAACGGGACGACGTTGCCCAGCAGGTCCCACGACGCCACACCCGGGTGCCCGGCGCCCGAGGCCGCCTGCAGGGTCGTGACGATCGTGCGCGTGGGGCGGAACGGACGGCACGCGGCGAGCACCATCGCCAGGAACACGGTGGAGCAGTTCGGGTTCGTGACGATGGCCCCGCTGAAGCGGCGTTCGCGACGCTGGGTCGTGAGCAGGGACACGTGGTCCGCGTTGATTTCCGGCACGAGCAGCGGCACGTCGGCGTCGAGGCGATGGGTGCGGGCGTTGCTGACGACCACGTGACCGGCTGCTGCAAACGCATGCTCGAGATCGGCGGCCGCCGCCGCGTCGAGCGCCGAGAACACGAGGTGCGGGGCCAGGCCGGGGATTGGCCGTTCGACGGTCAGGCCGCGAACCTCCTCGGGCATGGGATCGGCGAGGAGCCAGGCGACGTCGCCGTAGCGGCGCCCGGCCGACCGATCGCTGGCGGCCAGCCAC
>JAPKZP010000085.1 GCA_026393735.1 Acidobacteriota bacterium | reverse complement strand
GTAACCCCAGGAGTCTGCGCGGGCTGCCAGGTAGTGCCTGCTACCGGCCTTCTTCCGGCACCACGCCCCACGCTGTGTTCGGCCGGGGGCCGAGGGTGATGGCGAGCGTGCCCCCCGACGTCAGTTCCCGGTGCGTGATCCAGAACCGGCCGGTGATCGGTTCGCCGTTCAACGAGGCCGACTTGATGTAGACGTTGCCCGGGAGGTTGTTCGACGCCGTGATCGTGAAGGTCCGGCCCGGATAGTAGCGCGGGTCGAGCGTGACGGTAACCTTGTCGAACAGCGGGCTGGTTCTCGTAGTCGACCCACTCCTCGGCGTGCTTGCCATGGGGCGTGACGTACCGTTTCGGCGCCGCGAGCTCGAACTGCCGGTTCAGCTTGTCGATGAAGGCCGCCGGGCCGCCGATGGCACTGACCAGGCCCGGGAGATCGTGCGGAACGAAGTACGTGTAGATGGCCGAGTTCGACTCGACGAACCCCGGGCATGGCGGCCGCGCAGCCGAGGACGAAAACGAGCGCGAGGCGACGCACCATGGGCGAATCATACCCCGCACCACAGTCCCGATTCAGTAGTCAGCCGCGGCCGGTGTGCCGGTGATGATCTCGCGCACGGCCAGGCCCGACGGGCCGACGCGCACGTGCAGGAAACCGATGGGCTCGCTGTTGAAGTTCCAGCAGCACGACCGGACCTGCCACACATCCGTTCCGCCCAGCCGGTAGGTCGCCGTCGGCTGGTGCAGGTGCCCGTAAAACGCCGCCTCCGGACGCGTACGCCGCACCAGGTCGTTGAACCAGCGGGAATCGTTGCGGCCGAGGTGCATCTCGCGGTCCGCGCCATCGCGCTCAGCCGGAATGTGGGTGAAGAACACCTTGCGCGCGTCGGGCGCCGACAGTTCCTCTTCCAACCATTCGCACTGCCCGCGCGGCTGGATGTTCTCGGAGGTGAACGTGCCGATGTGCTCGCCGCCCAGCCCCGCCGTGCAGGCGCTGACGAAACGGACGTCCTTGTGCACGAAGCTGTAGTAGTCGGCCGGCTTCCCGTCGCGGACGAAGTCCTGCGGAAACGCCGCCCGCAGGGCCTTCCGGTCCTCGACGGACGACTCGTGATTGCCGGCCGTCACGTGCACGGGCAGCGGGAAGCGCGGCCGAAGCGGCAGGAACCCCTTCATGTGCAGGTCGCCCGCGATGATGAGGAAGTCCGGGCGATCGGCCGCCGGCAGGGCCCCGATGTGTTCGAAGACACGCATCAGCCGGTCTGCGCCGGTCCCCAGGGCCTCCATGCCCTTGCCCGGACCGTCGTTGCAGTGGGGATCCGCAGCCACGCAGAAGCAGAAGGAATCAGCCTCGGCGGCGGAGGCCGGGGGCCCGATGGCCGCGACCACGGCCGCGCCACCCACGATGGAAAGGAACTCGCGTCGACGCATGGGACAGCGTAGCAGGTCATTCGGTCGTTCGGTCGTCAGGCCCACGTCGAGTCCGGAGTGACGATGACGAGGTCAGCCGAAGCCGGGCGGCACGGGGCGGTGTACCCCATCGGCACAGACGACCGCACGCTCACGCCGGTGCTGCCGCGCGCACCGCGGCAGGGATCGCCCTGCCGGCAGCAGTCAGCGGCTCCGCCCCGCCGCGACGATTCGGCGCATCTCGGCGCGAAGGCGCTCGACGACCTCGGGTTCCCCGGCAAACCGATTCGTCGTCTCGGCCGGGTCGGCGGCAAGGTCGTAGAGTTGGCCCGCCGGGTCTCCCGGGCCAGGGGTGATCCTCGACGGCTGGGAGAAGCCACCCGACCCGAGCCCTTCGATGAGCTTCCAGCGGCCCGAGCGGATGGTCATGAACCCGCCGCCGGATTGCATCACGATCGGTGGCCGCCGGATGGTCCCGCCCTTGAGAGTTGGAAGGAAGCTGAAGCTGTCGGGGCCGGCTCCGGCGGGGAGGTCCTTGCCGACGACGTCGGCCACGGTCGCCAACACGTCGGTAAAGCTGATCGTCTGGTCGCAGACGGACCCGGCGCCGACCGTGCCCGGCCAGCGGACGATGAACGGCATGCGATGCCCGGCCTCCCAGGCGTCGGCTTTCATCCCGCGGAGACCTCCGGCGGAGTCGTGACCGAATCGCGCCGCGTCCGCGCGATACCAGACGGGACCGTTGTCGGACGCGAAGACGACCAGGGTCTTGTCGAGCATGCTCGCGGATTCCAGCGCCGCGAGCACCCGACCGATCTCATGATCGACCATCATCAGGAAATCGCCGTACAGGCCGGCGCCGCTCTTGCCCATGAACGCGGGCGACGGCAACCAGGGCGTGTGCGGCGCAGGGTAGGCGAGGTAGAGCATCAGCGGCGTTCCGGCCCCGCGCCGCTTCTCGATCACTGAAATCGCCTCGTCCGTGAGTCTCGGCAGCACGTCGCTCAATCTGAGGTCGGGCGCAATCCCGCCGGCGCGCCAGAACGCGCCCTGAATCGGCGACCACCCTGCGCTCTGGTTGGCGTCGATGCGGCCCCTCGGCGGAGTCACGGCGCGGTCGCCGCGGATGTAGAAATAGGGCGGAATGTCGGTCGAGGCGCGGATCCCGAAGAAACTGTCGAAGCCGCGATCGACGGGCCCGCCGCGTAGCGGCTTGTCGTAGCCGTCCTCCGCGAATCCGAGATGCCATTTCCCGACCATGGCAGTGGCGTAGCCGGCGTCGCGGACCATCGAGGGGAGCGTGATCTGCCCTTCGTCGATCAGCGGCCGGGTCGGCCACCGGGACACATCGGTCCGGAAGGGGTAACGCCCCGTCATCAGCCCGTAGCGCGATGGGTGGCAGAGCGGGCCCGGCGCGTGGGCGTCGGTGAAACGCATGCCTTCGGCGGCGAGACGGTCGATGTGCGGCGTCGGGATCTTCGAGTGCGGGTTATAGGCGACGAGATCCCCGTAGCCCATGTCATCCACGAGGATGACGACGATGTGCGGGGGACCGGAGGCCAGGGCCGGGCTGGCCGTGGCTGCCGTCACGAGCGCGAGCATCAGGTGGCGGAGTCGCGGCATCCAGGATCGGATCACACGAGAGACGAGCATGACGCTGATCCTCCACGTGCGGCTGCCGCGATCCGGTCGATCGGCTGGCCGATGAGGCGCTCGGGCCCCGGTCCGCCAAAGCGCCAACCGGACGTCGTCATCCCCCGATCATAACCTGCGGGGCCCCATTTCATCGTCACGTGCAGAGACACGGAGTTCCGCCCGCACGACTCGAAGCACGGCTTGAAGGGCACGGCGTCGCTGGTGTGTCGTTCGATCCTGAAGCCCGGGAAGCGCACTACTCCGGCTGGTGCGCACCCGGCACATCATGCCCGGCGCGCAGCGCCGATTCGATCGCCTCCAACTGATCCCGGATCCCGGCGAGGCGCGCGGCCAGCGCCCCGGTCTGCGAGTCCGTGCGGACATGCTCGTCCCGCTTCGCCGCCTCGAGGTTATTGATCACGATCGCGATGAACAGGTTGACGACCACGAAGACGGCGAGCACCACGAAGCTCACGTAGTAGATCCACGCCCAACCGGTCGCCGCGAGCGACGTGTTCATGAGATCGACCCAGCCCTCGAGGGTCAGGATCTCGAACAGGGTGAGCCCGGCGCGGGGCAGCGACGCCCAGTTGCCCGGATCGACGCCGGCGAACAGGTGCACCCCCACAACCGCGTACACGTAGAGGATCAGGCCGAGCAGCACGACGACGTTGGCGAGCGACGGGATCGACCGCAGCATCGTCGCCACGATGAGGCGCAACTCGGGCAGGGCCGACACGACCCGCAGCGCGAGCAGCAGCCGCGCGAGACGGGCCACCGTGGCGAAGGGACCGGCCGCCGGAAGGAGCGAGAGCGCAACGATCGTGAAGTCGAAGACGTTCCAGCCGTCGAGGAAGAAGCGGTGGACGCGCGGGCCACACGCGAGCAGGCGCACCGCAATCTCGACGACGAAGATCGCCTGGACGGCGACGTTCAGGACGTCGAAGACACCCCCGTAGCGGTCCCACAGCGCAGGAGAGGTCTCAACTCCGATCAGAACGGCGTTCGCGACAATGACCGCGAGAGCGCCGTTCTGGAACCAGCGGCTCGACGCGATCCGGCGGCAGAGGTGGATCATGTCAGTAGCGTAGCGCGAAAGGAGGCTGTGCGGCGCGCGCGCCATTCGCCTCGCCCCTGCCGGAACGTCAGGTGAAACGAATCCGGCGCGGCCGGCCCAATCGAGGGGCCGCACCGCGCCAGATCACCCCTGGGGGCAGGGGCGTCTCATCTACTTCGGGAGGATGACCGAGTCAATCACGTGAATGACGCCGTTCGAGCAGACGATGTCCGCCTTGACGACGTTGGCGCCGTCGATCTTGACGCCCTTGCTCGCATCGATCTTCACCGACTGGCCCTGGATGGTCTTGGCTTCCTTCAGCTTCACCACATCAGCCGCCATCACCTTGCCCGCCACGACGTGGTAGGTCAGGATGGCCGTCAGCTTGGCCTTGTCCTTCAGCAGCGCGTCGAGGGTACCCGCCGGCAGCTTGGCGAACGCCTCGTCTGTCGGGGCAAAGACGGTGAACGGGCCCGCGCCCTTCAGCGTGTCGATGAGGCCGGCAGCGGTCAGGGCCGCGGCCAGGGTCTTGAAGCTTCCCGCCGCGACGGCGGTGTCGACGATGTCCTTGGCCTGGGGCTCGCTGGCGCGAAGACCGGCGGCGCTGGTGATGACGAGCATGAACACGAGAGCGGAGGCGAACAACTTACGCATGGTCGACAGAACTCCTTGAGGCACCCGACAGACTGAACGGCTCAGGATTGAGCACGGGCGGCACGGGGCGCTTGAGCATGCCGGAAACGGTGGCAGCGCAGGCGACACGCTCGTGTCGCTCTTGCCGCCGTTGTCGTTGGGACGCCTGGATTGGCGTCCGGGATCCCGATCCCGCAGAGCGGGCAGTGGCCGTCGACGAATGCGGGGGGTTGACGCCGCGAACGCACCGGCGAACCGATTCGCCCCCCTGGCACCCCCGCATCGGGATCCCCGACACGAATTCCGAGGTCGTAGTAACCTGTCCCTCGCGTCCGACCTGCCGAGATCAGCGGGTAGCGTCCGGCGATGGGGCGAATTGGTGAGGCGTTGATGGGCGACAGGACAGGACAGCCGACAACCGCTGGCTGGCCGGGACAAGTGGCCGATTGGCTGGAGCTGAAGGACCGTGCGCTCGACGTGGCGGCCGAAGGCGTCACCATTGCCGACGCGCGACAGCCCGATCGGCCGCTGATCTACGTCAACGAAGGCTTCGAGCGCATGACCGGCTACCCGGTGGCGCAAGTGCTGGGCCGGAACTGCCGTTTTCTGCAGGGGCCGGACAGCGACGCCAACGCGGTTGCGGAGATCAGGGCCGCCCTTCGCGAGCATCGTGAGTGCGTCGTCGAGATCCTGAACTACCGCAAAGACAGCACGACGTTCTGGAACCGCCTGTCGATCACGCCCGTCCGCGACTCGTCGGGAGAGGTCACCCACTTCATCGGCATCCAGTCTGATGTCACAGCGCGCCGCCTGGCCGAGGACAGCCTGCGCCGCTCAAAGGCGGCCCTCGAGCAGGACCTGAAGCTGGCCGCGCGCGTGCAGCAGGCCCTGCTGCCCCCGCCCGAGGTCGAGGTCGGCGGCCTGCGCATCGCGCACGCCTTTCATCCCTGCGACGATCTCGCCGGCGATGGCGTGGGCATCGTCCCGCTTCCCGATAACCGCCTCGGTCTCTACGTCCTGGACGTGAGCGGCCACGGCGTCGGAGCCGCCCTGCTGTCGTTTACGCTGACGCATCTGCTGTCGCCCACGGTGGAAGGGGCGCTGCTCACCGACGGCACGGGCGCCGCGCCGACGGTGCTGGCGCCCTCGCGGGTCGCCGAACGCCTGAACCGCCAGTTCCCTATGGACCGCACGCGGCAGTACTTCACGCTCGTCTACGGCGTGATCGAACAGACGACCGGGCGGTTCCAGTACGTGATGGCCGGCCATCCGGCGCCGGTGCTGCTGCGCAGAGGCGATCCCCCCGTGCCGGTGGCAGGCGTGGGCCTGCCGATCGGCATGATGGACGAGGCGGAATTCACCGACGAGAGCCTGACGCTTGAACCGGGCGACCGCCTGTACTTGTACACGGACGGCGTAATCGAGGCGCTCGATGCGGCCGAAGAGGAGTTCGGGCACGCCCGCCTCCTCGATGAGATCGCTCGATGGCGAGACCAGCCGCTGCGGACCGGGCTCGACCTGGTCGCCAAAGCCGTCCGTGCCTGGTGCGGCGACTCGTTGAAAGACGATGTCTCGCTGCTGGCCGTGGAGCGGCGTTAGCGGGCAGCACCAGTTCGACAGGAGCGGCGACGGTTTCGTGACGCTGGAGGAGGCGCGGGCGTTCTGCGCCGGCCGCTGGCTGGATGCACTTGAGAGCAGCGAGGAATGTCATGACCGAGATTCGGCGAAACCGCCAGCCCAGCCAGGCCGCCACCAGGCGATCGCGCTTCATCCCCGTGGTCGCGGCAGCGGCGATCCTGACCCTGTCGGCGGCCTGCGCCACTGAAACGACCGGCGCGGCCGCCGCCGGAGAGCCGTGGGGCACGAACACCGTGATGCCGGCTGATTTCGCGAAGGAACTCGCCGCTGCCGCCGGACCAGACAAGCCCGTCGTCGTCTGCACGGCACCGGCGTTCCTCTACCGGGTCGCCCATATCCCGGGCGCCGTCCTGCACGGCCCGGCGTCGGATCCGTTGGGCCTCTCGAGCCTGACGGCGTGGGCGCAGACGCTCCCGCGGTCGACCAATCTCGTGATCTACTGCGGGTGCTGCCCGCTGCGTGACTGCCCGAATCTCCGCCCGGCCTACACGGCGCTGAATGGCCTGGGGTTCACCAAGGTGCGCGTGCTGATCCTGCCGGACAGCTTCCGGGCCGATTGGATCGAACGGGGTTATCCGATCGAGAAGGAGGGACGTGCTGAATCGCTCAGCCGTTGAGGAAGTGCTTCAGCATCCAGGTCGGCTTCTGGTGACGCGCCGGCGCCAATCGCTGTCGGTCACGGCCCACAGCTCATCGTCCCGGTACTCGCCCTGCTTCAGGAACGACTGACGCAGGCAGGCTTCCCTGACGGCCCCGAGGCGCCGGAGCGACCCGATTGCGGCGGCATTCCCCGCGCTGGTTCGTGCCTCCAGCCGATGTGCGCCAAGCGTGTCGAAGACAAACGGCGTGATCAGGTTGGTCACCTCTTCGGCGATGCCGGTTCCGCGGCTCGCTCGCGCCAGACCGATTCCCCACTCGGCAACGGTGAAGCGCGGAGCCAGGCTGCGGACTTGGATCAAACCGACGGGACGGGGCCCGCCATCCGCGAGGATCGCGAAACAGGCGGCTCTCCCGTCGGCGCGCTGGCGTCTGGCCCATCCGATGTACTGCTGGAACATCTCGGCCGTCGTTGGCGGCGGCTCGATGCACGCCTCGATGTCGGCGGGTTCCAGGACGCGAAGCAGGGTCTCACCATCCTCGGGCTCAATCTCCCGAAGCGTGACCCTCGATCCGGTCAGCACGGGCAACGCGGACGACCACGGCGAGAGTCCCTCGAGTGGCTCGGAGTCGGCCGTCATCGGCGTTGATTCGTCCAACCGGCCGCCGGCGGGCCCGCGCATCGGCGATCGAAGCGAGTTGGACTGCCAGTCGGCGCGGAGCATGGACCAGATGGTCTGATCCTCGAACCCTCCTCGCACTTGACAGGCCTCGCGCAGAAGCCCCTCTGCCACACAACCGAGACCACGCAGGATGGCTTCATCCTCGCTCGTGAGCGATCGGCATTCCATTCGGTGGAGGCTCGTGTCTCTAAACGCGAAGTCCAGGACGTACTCGAGGCTCGTGCTTGGAAGGCCTGAACGCCGGAAAGCCTCGGCGAACAGGAACTGGCACTCCGCGATGTGGAACTTGAGTTCGAGCCGGCGGACCAGGACGAGACCAATCAACTCCGATGTCTCCGCGCGTGTCACCGCGTAGGAGACGCCGAGGCCGGCGGATCGGTCGGCCAGCAGCCGCTGAACGAGACGGACCCAGCCGGCCGTCGTTGCCGGCGCGCGCGGGGTGAGGCGCCAGATGGTGTCGCGGGCGACGAGTTTCGCCAGGTGCCTCGCATCACCTACGGTGGGCTCGCGCAGGAACAGTCCTTCACCCGAGAGGGTCGGCAGGCCCAG
>JAPKZP010000681.1 GCA_026393735.1 Acidobacteriota bacterium | reverse complement strand
TCGAAACCGCTCCGGGAGAGGTTTTCTCGGGCTAGAGCACAATTCCCGCGAACAAGTCGTCGATCGGCCGCGAAACGGGCGGCGGGCCGAACGCCTGGCGGAACAGCTCGATGCTCAAGAGGCGCGTGACATCGGGCCTCGAGAAGAAAATGCGAGTGAGCCCCTGGTGCTGCGTGCGGTGCGCGCGCAGGGCGTCGGCCTTGACGCCGGCCCATCGGCCGACATCCACGGCGACGTCCACACCGGGCTCCAGGGCCGGGTCACCCCGGCGGAGCAGGTCCCAGGGCCGAAGCGGCAACGTCCACAGCAGCCGCGAGACGGCGTGCGACCGCCCCAGATCCGGGAACCAGCGAGCATCCGCCGCCGCCGGGATCGCGTCGGACGTGAACCGGCTGATCGCCACATGGTCCGGGTGCAGGTTCGATCCGTTCGGTTCGAACGTGATCACGACGTGGGGCCGCACGTTGCGAATGACTTCGACCAGTTGCCGTCGAATCGTCTCTCCCGGGGCGGCGGCGAGTCCGCGATCGGGATAGCCCAACACGCGACGCGTGGAGATACCGAGGAGGTCACACGCGTCGAACAACTCCCGCTGGCGCACGCGGGCGAGGTCGGCCGGCGCGCATACGGGCGGCGCGCCCACCTTCCCGCGTTCGCCAGGCGTCGCGGTGCAGAGCCCGACGCACCCGCCCTCGTCGGCGCACTTCCGCGCCACACCGGCCGCGAACACGCTTTCGTCATCGGGATGCGCGAAGATGAGGAGCAGACGCGACAACGCCATGCGAGGAGGCTATCCGCGGGACACGCCGGGCATCAGCCCGAAGGCCCGCAGTTGGCGATCCTGAAGCCGCGAGAGCAGCATCAGCGAGATGGACGCGCCAATCAGGCACATGAACATGTCCCACTGCGCGTCCCAGATGTCGCCCTGGGACCCGAGATAGGCATCCGAACCCGACCCGAACGCGATCGTTGTCCACCACTCGAAGAGCTCGAAGAACGCGCTGAATGCGAGACAGTAGCAACCCACGAGGAAGCTCAGCATGCCGCCGGGACGCAGCGGCGACTTCCGGATCAGGAACTCGCGGGCAATCATCGCCGGGATGAAGCCCTGCGCCAGGTGGCCCAGGCGGTCGTAGTGGTTGCGGCCGAGGTGGAACGCGTCGCTGGCCCAGTTGCCGATCGGGACCGCGGCGTAAGAGTAGTAGCCGCCGACCATCAGGATGACGGCGTGGACGGCAATCAGGCGGTAGGTCAGCGGCGTCAGCGGAAAGCTCCGGCGGGTCGCCACCAGAATCGGGAGGCCGATCATCACCGGGATATTCTCGAGCAACCACGTCAGCCGATCGGCCTTGGGCGAGATCCCGAGCGCGACACACACGACGGCCACCACGATCAGCAGCACCAGCGGTTCACGACGCGCAACGGTATCGGTCATGCAGAGGCTCCGAATTGATGGAGCTTACCATGGGGCTGCGTGGGATGCCCGCGCAGCCATGAGCCCCTGCACCCGATTGCCCCTGATTCTCAGTGTTACACTGCCCCCCGTGCCCATCCGACTCGTGGCCATCGATATCGACGGCACCCTGCTCGATTCCCGCTGGCGGCTCCCCGAGCGCAACCGCACGGCCATCGCGGCCGCCGTTGACGCCGGTGTCGAGGTTGCGCTCGTCACGGGCCGCCGCTACGATTTCGCGAAGCCCATCATCGAACTGCTGCCCCGCCCGGTGACGGCGATCGTCAGCAACGGCGCGCTCGTCCGCCTGCCCGACGCGTCGACCCCGATTCGCCATTTGTTGCCGTGTGAGACCGCGCGCCGTGTGCTCGAGGCCACCGCCGAGTACCGTGCAGGCGCCGGCATCATCTTCGACCGCCCGAAGGACGGGCAGGTCGTCTTCGAACGGATCGACTGGACGCATCCGAGCCGCCGCGGATACGTCGAAGCCAATCGCGGTTTCGTCGTCGAAGTGGACCCGCTCGAGGCGGCGCTGACCGAAGACCCTATCCAGGTGATGTTCAACGGCGGCGTCGTGGAGATGCGCGATCTCGCATCGCGGCTGCGTGCCCTGCCGGACGCCCGAGCATTCGCGGTGTCGGTCACGGAGTACGAAGCCCGGGATTTCTCGCTCGTCGATGTGCTCGCGGCCGGCTGCACGAAGGGACGCACGCTCTCAGAGTGGGCCGGGCGCCGCGGCATCGTGCGCGGGGACATTCTGGCCCTGGGCGACAATCTCAACGATCGCGAAATGCTGGAAGCCGCGGGCCAGCCGGTCGTGATGGGCAATGCTGTCCCCGCGTTGCTGGCCACGGGCTGGCCCGTCACGGCATCGAGCGACGACGCCGGCGTGGCCGACGCGATCGAACGCTTCGTGCTGTCGGCCTCCTGATTGCCGTGATGGCGGGGTCAGGCCTGCGTTCGGGCCGTGGATTTTGCGCGCCAAACGCGCTATGGTACGCGCGCCGTATTGTCCGGACATCCCAGAGAGAGGACTCCTCGATGCACACCCGACGATTCCCGGTGCTGCTCACGGTGCTGCTGGCAGTCGTGCTGCTGGCTCCGGCCGTGCAGACCCAGGGCCGCATTACGCCTCCCCAGTTCACGGTGGGGGCCAAGACCTACACCGCCGGCGACGACTACTTCCTGGCGAACTACACGCAGTTGCGGGAGTACTTTGGCAAACTCGCCCAGGAGTCGGACCGCTTCAAGCTGGTCGAGATCGGCAAGACCGCCGAGGGCAAACCGATGATCATGGCGATCATCACCTCGGCCGAGAATCACAAGAAACTGGCGCGTTACAAGGAGATCGTCCAGAAACTGGCGCGCGCCGATGGCCTCACCGAAGACGAGGCGCACAAGCTCGCGGCCGAAGGCAAGGCGGTCGTCTGGATCGACGGCGGCCTGCACGCGACCGAATGCATCAACGCGCAGGGACTGTTCACCTTTTCGTACCAGATGACGAGCCAGAGCGACCCTGAGACGCTCCGCTTCCTGAACGACGTCATCATCCTGCTGACCCCCGTGAACCCGGACGGCATGGATCTCGTGTCGAACTGGTACATGCGCGAACCGGACGAGAAGCGGCGCTCGACGGGCTGGCTGCCGGTCCTCTACGAGAAGTACGCGGGTCACGACGACAACCGCGACTCGTACATGAACAACCTGCCGGAGACCGCGGCGGTCAACCACCAGCTCTACGTCGAGTGGTACCCGCAGATCATGTACAACCAGCACCAGACCGGACCGGCCGGCACCGTGCTCTTCGTGCCGCCGTTCCGCGACCCGTTCAATTACAACGTCGATCCCATGGTGCCCATGGGCATCGACCTCGTGTCGGCCTCGATCCACAACCGGTTCCTCACGGAAGGCAAGCCCGGCGCGACGATGCGCACGGGCGCGTCGTATTCGACGTGGTTCAACGGCGGGTCAAGAACGACGACGGGCTTCCACAACATGGTGGGCATCCTCACCGAGATCATCGGCAACCCGACGCCAGCCCCGCTCGGCCTCGTGCTCGACAATCAGCTGCCCCGGCAGGATCTGCCCATGCCGATCCCGCCGCAGACGGAATGGCACCAGCGCCAGTCCATCGACTACGTGATGTCGGTGAACCGGGCGATCCTCGACGTCGCGTCGAAGCACCGCGAAGACTTCCTCTTCCGCGCCTACCGGATGGGAAAGAACTCCATCGAGCGCGGCACCCGCGACAACTGGACGATCCAGCCGGACTGGATTGACGAAGCCAAAGCCCAGCTTGCGAAGGACACCGGTGTCGCACCGGCGGCAGCGGCGGCCGGCGCTGGTCGGGCCGGCGTGGATCCGAAGTACTACCGTGGGATGCTCACGCCCGAGCGGCGCGATCCGCGCGGCTACATTCTGCCGGCGGACCAGGCCGACTTCAACACGGCCACCCGGTTCGTCAACGTCCTCATCAAGGGGGGCATCGAGATCCACCGCGCCACCGCGGCGTTCACAATGAACGGCAAGGCGTATCCGGCCGGCTCGTACGTCATCAAGGCTGCGCAGGCGTTCCGGCCGCATCTGCGCGACATGCTCGAGCCGCAGGATCACCCGAACGACTTCCAGTATCCCGGGGGGCCGCCGCGCGCGCCGTACGACATCACCGGCTACACGCTCGCGTACCAGATGGGCGTGAAGGTCGACCGGGTTCTTGACGCGTTTGACGGGCCGTTCGAGAAACTTCCGCTCACGCCGGTCGCGCTCGGCGGGGGCAAGGTGAACGCGCCCGCAAAGGGGGCCGTTGCCGGCTATCTCATCAGCCACCGGCTCACCGACGCGTTCGTCGCAACGACGAGGCTGCTCGCGTCCAAACAGGACGTGTACTGGCTGAAGTCGGCCTTCACAGCCGGCACGAAAACCTATGAGCCAGGCACGATCTACGTGCCGGCCAAGCCGGCCACGAAGGGCCTCGTCGATAAGCTGGCGGCGGACCTGGGCATCAATGTGGATACGACGGCCGTCAAACCCACCGGGGACGCGTTCAAGCTGAACCCGGTGCGCATCGGCCTCTGGGACCAGTACGGCGGATCGATGCCGTCTGGCTGGATCCGCTACGTCCTCGAACAGACCTATCCGATCAAGTTCGACGTCGTGTTCCCGCCGACGCTCGACGCAGGCGATCTGGCGAAGAAGTACGACGTCCTGATCTTCCCGGGCGGCGCGATTCCGGCCGCGCCGGGCGAGCCGGCCGGTGGAGGGCGCGGCGACTTCGGCGGCGACGCCCCCCCGGCAGCGGCCGGTGGCAGAGGCGGCCAGGCCGCCTCGCCGAACATTCCGGCCGAGTACCAGGGACGCGAGGGCCGCATCACGTCGGCTGCCACTGTTCCGGTACTGAAGAAGTTCGTCGAGGATGGCGGGACAATCATCGCCATCGGCTCGTCGACCAGCATCGCGGGGCACTTCGGCCTGCCGGTCTCCAACGGGCTGGTCGAAGTGGTGAACGGCGTCGAACGGCGCCTGCCGAACGACAAGTTCTACGTGCCGGGCTCAATCCTGGCCATCCAGGTCGACCCGGCGAATCCGCTCGCCTACGGGTTCGATTCCACTGTGGACGTGATGTGGGAGAACGATCCGGCGCTGCGGCTCGGTCCCGACGCCGTGCTCAAGGGGGTGAAGCCCGTCGGCTGGTTCGCCACGGACAGGCCGCTCCGAAGCGGCTGGGCGTGGGGTCAGCAGTATCTCAAGGGCCTCACGGCCGTCGCGGACGTGAGCTACGGCAAGGGCAAGGTGTTCCTGCTCGCGCCGGAAGTGACCTTCCGTGCGCAGCCGCACGCAACCTTCAAGTTCCTGTTCAACGGCATCTACTACGGCAGCGCGAAGACCGTGACGCTGCCAAAGTAGACGGAATAGGGACGGGGCCGGGACGATTGTCCCGGCCCCGTTCGTCGTGAGAGGCGTAGGGGCAGGGCCCTGTCCCTGCCCGGGCGGACACATTACTGCAGCGCGATGGTCTTCGTCACCTTCCCGGCCTTGACCAACTGGTAGGCGACCGTGAGTTCACCCCCGCCGGACACGAGGAACTCGAACTCGACCTTCCCGTCCCCGGGGACCTGCAGGAACTGCAGCTCGGGGCGGTTCGCCTTGTAGGCCACAGTCTCGATCGGCATCCCGCTCACGCGTCCGCCCGCCACGACCTTGGCCCGCGCGCCCGACAGCTTCAGGGTGTCCTGGGGGTGGATCTTCCGCTGGATGGCGGTGTACGAGAGGGAGGGCATCGACCCGCCGTTCATCACCCGCACACGCACCCGGTAGAGGTCGACGCCCTTCTTCTCCGGCGCCAGCACATCAAGCGTGATGGCCGGCGTCTGCGCCGCCGCAAACAGCACTGCCGAGGCGTTGCGGTGCACGAGATCCGTCAGCATGAACGGATGCGGCAGCCGAGAGCTCATCTTTACCCAGCCGCCGATTTCGATGTCGCCGAACTGAGGATGCGTAAACCGCTTCCATGGCTTGTACAGGTCGCCCTGCGTGACGTTGTCGTTGAACTTCAGGCGCTCGCGCTCCTGATCGTTGTTGCCGCCCATCATGTCCATCATGTCGGCAGGCGGCGCCACGACGGCGCCCGGCTTTGGCGGCGGCCGGTAGCTTTCCGACTCGCTGACGAACAACTCCCCGACAAATCCATAGGACCCGAGGACGTTGTCACTGAAGTCGGTGAAATCGCCGTAGGTTGCGTAGAGGTCCTTCCACGACACCAGGTAGCGATAGCCCGGCACGATCTTCTCGATGTTCTTCCCGAGGTGGTCGTACACGCCCACGTCCGACGGGTTCATCGGTTCCTCGGCCTTCGTGCTCGGCCCGCGAAGGTACATGCCGCCGCTGTTGTGGAACGCGAAGACCATGATGATATTCGGACGGTCGGTTAGGAACTTCGCAATGGCGCGCGTGCCGGACGCCTCGAATGGATAGTCCCCCGATCCAGACTGCACGTAGGGCGGTGCCCAGTTGATGCCCCAGGTCCGGTTGCCGTCGACGTACCCTTCGCCGTCCTCGTTCACCTTGCCGTCGCCGTCGTTGTCGATCCCTTCCCCGCCGAGAATCGTCCACTCGCCCTTCTCGCCGGGCTTGACGCGGACCATGAGCCGCGGGTCCTCGGGATCCGTCCTGTACTGCCCGAACGGATCTTTCCGGCGCATCGTGCAGATGCTGCCGTCGCCGTCGAGGTCGTCGGCGCCGTCCTCGTCGAACAGCCCGTCGCGGTCGTCATCCTTGGGAATCCGGATGCTGCGGTTGGAGTCGGGATCGTTCGGGTCGTTGAAGAAGTGGTAGCGGCCGTCGACGTTGACCACGGGGATCACGTAGTAGGCGTTGCGATCCACCAGTTTCGTGATTTGCTCGTTCTGACCGTAGCCGCTGAGCAGGCGATTCAGCACCCCGAGGCTGACTTCGCCCGCCTGGATCTCGTTGCCATTGATGTTGCCGTCGACGTAGACGCCCGGCTTGTCGAGGGCGGCGCCCGTCTTCGGGTTGTTCACCGTCATGGCCCAGATGTCCCGCCCTTCCTCGCTCTTGCCGACGACGTCGATCGTCGTCAGTTGCGGGTAGGCGGCGTGCAGCGCCCGCAGCGCCTCGCCGATCTGCTCATACGTGTAGTAGTGATCGAACCGAAGGGGAACGGCCATCGGCGTCGCCGGAGCCGCCTGGCCCGGCGTGGAACCGGACTGCCCCCGGAGGGACAGCGAAGACGCGGCCACCAGCGCCGCGAGT
>JAPKZP010000444.1 GCA_026393735.1 Acidobacteriota bacterium | reverse complement strand
CCGCGGCGAGCCTGCGCGATCGCTATCGCGACACGATCCTGGCGGCTCGAGAGGCGGACGCGGGGCGATTCGGCGCCGGGAAGGGCAAGGCGTCGTGAACGACTTCCTCCGAGTCGCGTGGATCGTGATGCGCAAGGACCTGACGGTCGAAATGCGCAGCCGCGAGATTCTCTACACCACGGTCTTCTTCGCGGTGTCCTGCGTCCTGGTCTTCGCATTCGCGCTGGTCCGCGAGGGCCAGCCCATGGAAGACGCGGCCGCCGGCATCCTCTGGATTGCGATTGCGTTCTCCGGCACGCTGGCCCTCGGTCGCACATTCGAGCGGGAACGACATACGGAGACGCTGCGCGCGCTGATGCTGGCGCCGTCGGATCGGCCGGCGATTTACGTGGGGAAGCTGCTGGGGATGCTGGCACTGATGGCCGTCGTGGAAATCGTGCTCGTCCCGCTGGTGGGCCTGCTGTTCCATGCGCCGTTCCAGGCCAGCCCGTTCTGGCTGGTCGTGCTCATCCTGGCCGGCACACTGGGTTTCGCGTCCGTCGGCACCATATTCGCCGCGATGCTGGTACGCGCGCGCAGCCGCGATGTGCTGTTGCCGGTGCTGCTGTACCCGATCACGATTCCGGTGATTATCGCCGGCGTACGAGGCACGACGGCGCTGCTGCAGTCCACCCCTGATGAGCCGATGGCCCGGTTCTGGGCTGCGCTGCTGGTGTTCTTCGATGTTGTGTTCGTGACGCTCTCGCTGTGGACGTTCGAACCCCTGATGACGGAGTAGTCATGTCCAAGGCTTTCACCCCGGTGGCCTTCATCGTCCTCGCGCTATTCGCGCTGGCCCCAGCCGTTGTGGCGTGGGCGCCCTTCGAACAGACCATGGGGCTGGTTCAGAAGATCTTCTACTATCACGTGCCGTCGGCGATGCTGATGTTCATCTCGGCGTTCGTGTGCGGCATTGCGAGCGCGGTGTACCTGTTCAAGCGGTCGGCGGCAGCCGACCGGCTGGCCCTCGCCGCCGGTGAACTGGTCGTGCTCTTCGGACTCATCGTCATGGTGACCGGTCCGCTCTGGGGCCGGAAGGCCTGGGGCGTGTGGTGGCAGTGGGACGCGAAACTCACGTCCGCCCTGCTGCTGTGGATGATCTTCATCGCATACCTGATGGTGCGTCGGTTCGGCGGGCCGGGCTCCGAGAAGCTCGGCGGGGCGATGGCGGTGTTCGGCATGGCGAACGTGCCCTTCGTGTACGTGTCGTCGATGTACTGGCGCACGCTGCACCCGGCCCCGACCGTGGTGCCGACGCTGCAGCCGGGCATGCGCGGCGCGTTCTACTTCTGCGTGACGGCCTTCGTGGGACTCTACGTGCTCCTGCTCACCGTGCGGCGCCGGATCGGCGAACACGAGGCGGAAGTGGAACGGCTACATCTCGCGTTGGAAGACTGATCGGCGCGTCCTTGATTAGAGGCAGATGAAGATGAAATCAAGAGTGAGCATTCTCATCGTAATGCTGGTGGTCTTCGGCGCGATGACGCTGTCGGCTCAGCAACCGGGCTCGTCGACGCCGCCCGACGGGTTCGTCCCCGTCAACGCGGCTCCGCAAGTCGACCAATTGCCAGCCGCGCCAATGGTCATCGCCGCGTATGCATTCGTGTGGGTGGCGCTTGTCGTCTACGTCTGGTTTCTGTGGCGCCGGCTGGCCAAGGTTGAGCGCGAACTGGCCGACTTGAACCGGCGCATCCAGACGCGGTAGGGAGTCAGACATGGGCGGTATGGGCGCGGGCCACTTCATCTACATCCCGACCACGATTCTCCTGGGCATCGTGATCGGCTGGATTGGCCTGAAGGCCTGTTTTCGCAGGGCTGAAGCCCTGCGCCACGCCGGATTGAAGATCAGCGCCCGATGGCGAGCCGTTGCGCTAGGGCTTCAGGGAGTCCCGCCTCCCGGATGCGTGCCTGCGCGCGCGCAATGGGGTATTCCACCCTGCAGTACGTCAGCTCCCGCCGGTCGACATCAAGCACGCCGTAGGCCGCACGGGGATCGTTGTCGCGAGGCTGACCGACCGAGCCCACGTTCACGAGATAGCGCCGATCGTCCGGCAGGATCAGTGCCTGTCCCGGGACCAGCGGAAGAGCGACCATCTCGCTGCCGTCGAACGACATCACCAGCGGAGAGTGCGTGTGGCCGAACAGGCACAGCGGACGCTGCGAGGCCTGAATGGCGTACAGCGCGTCCATCTCGTCGAAAACGTACGCATCTTCGTCAAACGGCGTGCCGTGGCAGATCTCCAGGACGTCATTGACGTCGAGCGGGCCGCGCGGGAGCCCGGCCAGAAACGCACGGGCATCCTCTGTGAGCAGGGATGACGTCCACTGGGCGCTTGCGCGGGCGACTACGCTGAAGCCCTCGGCGTCGCCAAGGCCGGACGCGGCTTTGTCGTGGTTGCCGCGCACTGAAACCAAGGACGGTAGCTGGCGAACGCGCTCGATCGCGCCGATCGGATCGGCTCCGTAGCCAACCAGGTCGCCCAGGAAGAGGACCGTGTCGTATGCGTGGCGCTGGGCGTCGGCCAGCACCGCGTCCAGCGCATCGAT
>JAPKZP010000510.1 GCA_026393735.1 Acidobacteriota bacterium | reverse complement strand
TGACGAGGCGAGCGAAAATCTCGCCGTTGAGACACCGCATGGCAGCCGCCGTCAGCACGCCTTCAGGCGCGCCGCCGGTTCCCATCACGGCGTGCACGCCGGTGCCGACCAGCGCGGCCGCGATCCCGGCGGACACGTCGCCGTCCCCGATCAGGCGGATGCGTGCGCCCGTCGCCCGGATGTCCTTGACGAGCTGCTCGTGCCGCGGCCGCTCGAGCACCATGACGACGAGATCCTCGATCCGGCGGTTGAGGCACCGGGCGATGGCCGCCAGGTTGTCGGCCACCGGCGCATCGAGGTCCACGGCGTCCTTCGACGTCGGGCCGACGATGAGCTTCTCCATGTAGAGGTCGGGCGCATGCAGGAGCCCGCCGCGCGGGGCGGCGGCCAGCACCGTCAACGCGTTGGGCGCGCCGGTAGCGCAGAGGTTCGTCCCCTCCAGCGGATCCACGGCGATGTCGATCTCCGGGAAGCGGGCATTGATCCGGTGCCCGCCCGGCGTCCGCGCCTGCGCCAGCCCGATCTTCTCGCCGATGTACAGCATCGGCGCCTCGTCGCGCTCGCCCTCGCCGATGACGATGGTGCCGTCGATCGGCACCGCGTCGAGCTCGCGTCGCATCGATTCGACGGCGACGTGATCGGACTTCGGGCGATCGCCTTGCCCCATGGTGTGGGCGCTCTCGATCGCCGCCTGTTCGACGACGCGCAGAAATTCCAGTGACAGATCGTTGCTATCCATCGGCTTCCCCTGGGCTCGGGCGGATTCCCGCCCCGAGCCTATGCCTCGCTGCCGCCGTCCGCAACCGGCGGCAACTCGCATCGTGTCGGGCGATCGACGCGGTAGCCGAGGACGTAATCGGCCTGCATCAGCGCGTGCACCTCGCGGGTGCCTTCATAGATCACCGCACCCTTGCAGTTGCGGTAGAACCGCCCCACCGGGTAGTCGTCGGAATAGCCGTTGGCCCCGTGCACCTGCACGGCATTCCCGGCCGCCCGCTCCGACGCGACGGTGGAGAACCACTTCGCGAGGCTCGTCTCCCTGGTGTTGCGGTCGCCCGCATTCTTGAGCCACCCCGATCGCAGCCAGAGGAGGCGCGACACCTGGTAGTCCGACTCCATCTGCGCAATCATCTCCTTCACGAGCTGGTGCTCGGCAATCGGGACGCCAAACGTCTTCCGCTCGAGGGCGTACGTCGCGCTGGCATCGCGGCACGCGCGGATGAGGCCCGTCGCACCGGCGGCCACCGTGTAGCGGCCCTGATCCAGCGCGAACATCGCGATCTTGAAGCCTTCGCCCGGCCGCCCCAGGACGTTCTCCACGGGGACCTCAACCTCGTCCATCTTGAAGTAGCCCGTGTTGCCGGCGAGAATGCCCCACTTCTCCTTGATGGTGCCGCTCGAGAATCCCTTGAAGGCGCGCTCCACGAGGAACGCCGTCAGGCCAGAAGGGTCCCGCTGCCGCTTCTTCTCGAGATCGCTCCACGCCACGACGAGGAAGTGGTCGGCCACATCGGCCAGCGAAATCCACATCTTCTCGCCCGTCAGGATGTAGCGGTCGCCCTTCCTGATGGCGACGGACTGGAGCCCCCGGACGTCGCTGCCCGCCGCCGGCTCGGTCAGTCCGAACGTGGCGATCTTCTGTCCCTGGGCCTGGGGCACCAGATAGCGCTGCTTCTGGTCCTCCGAGCCCCACGTCAGGAGGCTCAGGCAGTTCAGGCCGACGTGAACCGAAAGGATGACGCGCAGCGACGTGTCGACGTACTCCAGTTCTTCGCTGGCAAGGCCGAGGCTGAGGTAGTCCATGCCCGCGCCGCCGTACGCCGCCGGGACGCAGACGCCGAGCAGCCCCATGGACGCCATCTGGGGCAGAATCCGCGGATCGAAGCGATGCGCGCGGTCGAGTTCCTTGATGTGCGGCGCCACTTCGCGCGCACCCCATTCACGCACCGACTGCTCGAGCAGCCGATGTTCGTCATTGAGAAAAAAGTCCATGATGCGTTCAGGGTACCACAGCCGTCGCGGACCGTGCCACCTCCACGCCGGCGCCCCGGCCGACGCCGAGACGCTCGGCCGCGTGCCCGCCGTTGATGGCGATTTCGAGGGTATCCGTGCTGCCGAAGACGGCGCACAGCGCCCCGCCCGGGACGGCGGCGTAGGTCTCGACGAGAGACGGGACGCGATGCCCGTGCACGTCGATTTCGATCGGGCCGGCCGCCAGAAGCCGTTCGACCATGGCCCGCGGAATGTTCGTCACCAGGTTGCCGAACCGATCAACCCGCAGCACCCGGCCGGTCACGCGATCGCCATCGAGCCCGGGCACCGGGATGTCGATCCGCACGCATTCCCGGAGCGGCGCACCGAGGGCGGCGACCTCCACCCCCTTGGCCAGCCACGCGGCGGCCGGCGCGAAACGGTCGCGCCCCTCGAAGGTCCGGCTCACCGTGGGCCGCGCGTACCGGCGTTCGGTGATCGACACCAACCGGCCGGGCTGGCGGTCCGCGAACACCGCCGTCAGCACGCCGTTGTCGGGCGCCACGAACCGATAGTCTCCGCACTGGGCTGCGATTGCACGCCGCGCCGAGCCGACGCCGGGGTCGACCACCGCGAGAAACACCGTGCCGGCCGGGAAGTACCGGTAGCACGCCGCCAGTTCCAGGGCCCCGGTGAGGATGTCGTGGGCGGGAATCTCGTGCGTGATGTCCACCAGCACCGCATCGGGGCAGATCGTCAGGATCACGCCCTTCATCGCGCCCGCGTAATGGTCGCGCTGGCCGAAGTCCGTGAGGAGGGCGATTGTGGGCCTCGGCATGCCCGCTACCCCTTCTGGCGTGCGACGGCCGGCCGGCGCAGCAGCGTCTCGCGCTGATGGTGCGTCAGGAGGTACGAATCCACCACCTCCATCGACGCGAACAGGCGCTCGACGTCCCCGCCGAGCCAGACCTGGTTGGGCTGCCGCGCGAACGGCACGCGACGGTGCCGGAGGTGGTCGGCGTCCTCGATGATGTACTTCCGGTACGCGTAGTCGTCCACCAGGACAGTGGTGAAGAACGCCATCACCAGCCCGCCCGGGCGGAGCAGCCGATCCAGCCGGGCCACGAGCGCTGCCGCTTCCTCGGCGTCGAGGTAGTCGAGGACGTCCCAGGCGAGGACGGCGTCCACGCTGGCCGGCTCCTGCGCCAGGCGCGTTGCCAGGAATGGCGCGAGGCTGTCGTCCGGCGAGCGCCGGACCAGACCGTCGATGTCGGAGAACAGGTCTTCGAGATGAACCTTGCAGTTCAGGTGTTCGCCGAGGAAGGTGACGTTGGATCCGATGACGGGCCCGAGATCCAGGATGACCGGCGACGGGAACACATGCATCGCCTCGATGAGCCGGCGCACGGCCTTCGACGTGTACACCACGTCTTCGGCGAACGTCGCGTCAGTCCGATCGCCCTGCGCACCGCCGCCGAACCAGGCCCTTCGGACACGCGTCCACCAACCGGCCAGCGAGCGATTGTCCTCGCCGTCCGACACGCCGTCCCCCCTTCCCGGGCTAGGACCCGACCCGGGGTGTCAGCTGGGTGACGGCAGCAGGCACGGTCACCGCGGACGGTGCCGGCCCGCCGGCCTTCGCGGGCACCGGCCCCTTGCGCTGCATGTCGATGCTGCCGCGGAAATGGGCGCCCTCGGCGATCGCGACGCGGGGGGCGATGATGTCACCGTCGACCGAGCCGGCGTCACGAATATCAACTTTTTCGCTCGCGTTGATATTGCCGACGAGTTCGCCGAGCACGACGACGGACTTGGCGAACACCTGCGCCTTGATCCGGCCGTTCTGGCCGACCGTCAGCGTGTGGTCGCGCAATTCGATCTTGCCCTCGACGTGCCCCTCGATCGTCAGGTCTTCGCTGCCGTCCAGTTCACCCTTGATGACGACGGACCGGCCGATGAGTGCCATGCCACGCTCCGCCGGGGGCTTCTCGATACTGCTCACGATCTCTGCTGGCGACATCGCTGTACTGCCTCCTGGCCCGCTCGCTGACGCGGCCGGCCGGACGTCAGGTTCCTGGTTCCACATGCCGCGACCTCACGCGCTCATCGCTGCGGGCAGTATATGAACGGTCAGAAGGGAAGTCCAGTGGCATGTCCGGGACGCGTCCACGGGCCCCGTGCGTTGCCGAGGGTTGGAGCGGATGGTATCGTTGAAGCACGGTGCCCATTTACCTCGATCACAATGCCTCGTCGCCGGTGCGTGCCGAGGTCGCGGACCGCGTCGCCCGCGCCATGCGCGAGCATGCCGGCAACGCGTCGAGCGTCCACTATTTCGGGCAGCAGGCCAAGTCGGCCATCGACGATGCCCGATCGGCCGTTGCGCGCCTGATTGGGGCGGAGCCGTCGGAGATCGTATTCACGAGCGGCGGTACTGAGGCCGACAATATGGCCGTCCGTGGTGCCGCTGACGGTCTCGCGTCCAGAACCCGCCACCGGATCGTCACCACCGCGATCGAGCACGAGGCCGTGCTCAATACGGTGAAGGCGCTCGGCACGCGCGGGTCGCCGATCACCATCCTGCCCGTCTCTTCGTCGGGTGTGGTCGACTGGGCGGGTCTCCCGACGCTCGTCGGCGACGACGCGGCGCTGGTCTCAGTGATGCTGGCCAACAACGAGACAGGCGTGCTCCAACCGGTCCGCGCCATCGCGGACAGCGCGCACGCGCGCGGCGCGCTGGTCCATACCGACGCGGTCCAGGCCGTCGGCAAGATCCCCGTGGATGTGCGGGCGCTGGGTGTCGACTTGCTGTCGCTGTCGGGACACAAGTTCGGCGCCCCGCAGGGCGTCGGGGCCTTGTGGATTCGACGGGGCACCTCACTTCTCGCGTACGCCACAGGCGGCCGTCAGGAGCGCGGCCGTCGGGCGGGCACGGAGAACGTGGCGGCGATTGAGGGCCTCGGCGTGGCCGCCGCGCTCGCGCTGGCAGGCCTGTCTACAGACGCGCCGCGCATCATGGCGCTTCGGGACCGCCTGGAATCTGCCCTGCTGGCCTCGGTGCCTGGCACCGTCGTCAACGGCGCCACGGAGCGCCGTGTCCCGAACACGACCAACCTCAGCTTCGACCGCGTCGAGGGCGAGTCGCTGGTCATTGCCCTGGATCTCGAAGGCATTGCCGTGTCGACGGGATCGGCATGCTCGTCGGGGACGTTGGAGCCGTCGCACGTGCTGCGGGCGATGGGCCTGGCAGCGGCGCGCGTGCAGAGTGCCATTCGCGTCAGCCTGGGTCCGGCAACGACTGACGCCGAGATCGACCGTGTCCTCGAGGTCCTGCCCAAAGTCGTGGGACGACTCCGGGCGGTGGCGGGCTCGCGTGGCTGATCCGCCCACCCGCGTGGTCGTCGCCATGTCGGGCGGCGTCGACTCGTCGGTCGCGGCCGCGCTGCTCGTCGACGCAGGCTACGACGTCGTGGGCGTGTCGATGCAGCTGTACGACCAGGAGCAGGGCGATGCCCGCTTCGGCACGTGCTGTACCATCGACGACCTGCACGATGCCCGGCGCGTCGCCGCCGCTCTCGGCATCCCCCACTACGTCGTCAATCTCGAACGCCAGTTCGAAGCGGTGGTCATCGGGGATTTCGTCCGGGAGTACGTGGCCGGGCGCACACCGATTCCCTGCGCGCACTGCAACAGCGAACTGAAGTTCTCCACCCTGGTCGAACAGGCGCTGGGGTTCAGCGCCGAGCGCGTCGCGACGGGACACTATGCCCGGGTGACGTGCGATGACGCCGGGATCCACCGCCTGTGGCGAGGGCTCGACGATCGCAAGGACCAGGCCTACTTCCTCTTCGGGCTCACGCAGGCGCAACTCGCGCGCGCGATGTTCCCGGTTGGCGAAATGAGCAAGGACGTGGTCCGCGAGATCGCCCATGCGCGCGGACTGGCCGTCGCCGACAAGCCCGACAGCCAGGAGATCTGCTTCGTCCCCGACGGCAACTACGCCGCCGTCGTCGAGCGCTACGCGCCGGGCGATCGCGCAGGCCTGATCGTGGACACGACGGGCCGTCCGGTCGGCCGGCACGACGGCGTGCACCACTTCACGATCGGCCAGCGCAAAGGGCTCGGCATCGCGGCGGGCGAGCCGCTGTATGTCGTGCGGCTCGATGCCTCGAGGAAGCTCGTCACGGTCGGTCCGCGCCGCGCGGTCGAGTCAGCCATGCTCGTCGCGTCGCGCGTGAACTGGATTGCCGGCAGCACGCCGGAGGGACCGCTGCGAGTCGAAGCCCAGATCCGCAACCGACACGAGGCCGCGCCGGCTACGGTGACAGCTCTCGGCGCGAGCCGCATCAGTGTCACGTTCGACGCGCCCCAGGCCGCGATCACGCCGGGACAGGCGGTCGTGCTGTTCCGTGGCGACGAGGTGCTGGGTGGAGGCTGGATCGACGGGACCGAAGCCACGACCGACCCGGAGTAGTCGCTACTGGAGGCGCTCGAGGTAGCGCTCGGCATCGAGCGCGGCCATGCAGCCCGACCCGGCGGCCGTGATGGCCTGCCGGTACGTGTGGTCCTGCACGTCCCCGCACGCAAAGACGCCGGGAACATTCGTCTTCGTGCCGTCTCGAGTTACGAGGTAGCCGTTCTCGTCCGTGTCGAGCTGGCCCGCCACGAGCGCCGTGTTCGGCGTATGGCCGATCGCGACGAACACGCCGTCCACCGCCACTTCACGAACCGCATCGGTTCTGACATCCCGCAGGACGATGCCCGTGACTTCGCCCTTCGACGTGTCGTTGATGGTCTCGACGGTGCTCGTCCAGGCCACCTCGATCTTCGGGTTCGAGAGCGCCTTGTCCTGCATGATCTTCGACGCGCGGAACGCGTCGCGGCGATGTACGAGGGTCACCTTCGACGCGAATCGCGTGAGGAAGATCGCCTCCTCCAGCGCCGAATCGCCGCCGCCGACGACGGCGATGGGCTTGCCCCGGAAGAAGAACCCGTCACAGGTCGCACACGTCGACACGCCGTGCCCCATCAGCGCGCGCTCCGCCGGCAGCCCGAGCAGTTTCGCCGACGCCCCGGTCGCGACGATGAGCGCGTGGGCCGTGTAGGTGACGCCCTCCGCCTCGACCCGGAACGGCCGCACGCCGAGGTCGATGCGCGTGACGTCGCCCTGGAGGATCTCGGCGCCAAAGCGCTCGGCCTGGGCGCGCATCTCAGCCATCAGGTCCGGCCCCATGATGCCGTCCCGGAAACCAGGAAAGTTCTCGACCGTCGTCGTCATCATCAACTGCCCGCCCGCCAGCAGGCCCTCGATGACGAGCGGCTTGAGATTGGCGCGGGCCGTGTAGACCGCCGCGGTCAATCCTGCGGGCCCCGAACCGATGATGATGACGTCGCGTGCCGTGTCCACGAGTTACTCCCGATTCTGCGATCAGCAGCCACCAGCCAGCAGGACTGGTCTCACAGGCCTGTGAGGCCCGTTCCCCGCGTAGCGAAACCAGCCTTACAGGTGGGACGAGACCATCTGCTTGAGTTCGTCCTTGCTCACGAGCCCCACGATCTGGTCAACGGGCTTGCCGCCCTTGAACAGGATCATCGTCGGAATGCCACGGATGCCAAAGCGGCTGCTGACGCCCGGGTGGTCATCGACGTTCAGCTTGCCCACGGCCAGCTTGCCGTCGAGGTCGGCCGCGACCGCGTCAATCGTGGGAGCCAGACGCTTGCACGGCTGGCACCATTCGGCCCAGAAGTCCACGAGGACGGGAACCGGGGACGACTGCAGGGTTGAATCGAAATTGCCTTCGGTGAGCGTGAGCACGTGTGCAGATGCCATGATTGCCTCGAGTTCCTGTCGTTGCTGTCTGCCGGCGGGGCGCGCCCCTCCGACGTCGATCGGTTTCGCTATCAGTTAGGATTCAGTTTAGCCGGAATCGTTTCACGCAGGTTCCTACCGGCCAGCCGGCCGGCTTCCCGCCGCCTCATGGGCTCTCCCGTACACCTCGACGTACTCGCGGGCCGACGCCTCCCAGGAATTGTCCTGGCGCATGCCGGCCTGCTGGATGCGGCGCCAGGCCTCCGGACGGCCGAACCACGCGAGCGCCTCGCGCAGCGCGCCCAGCATCGCCCCGGCAGTATACGCCTGGAACGTGAAACCGGTTCCCTCCCCGGTCGCGGCGTCCACGTGCTGCACCGTATCATCGAGGCCGCCGGTCGCGCGCACCACCGGGACCGTCCCGTAGCGCAGGCTGTACATCTGGTTCAGCCCGCAGGGCTCGAAGTGCGAGGGCATGAAGAACATGTCGGCGCCGCCCTCGATCAGGTGCGCAAGCTCCTCACTGAATCCCACGGTGACGGCCACGCGATCCGGGTGAGCCGCGGCCAGCCGGCGCCACATGTCCTGGTACTCCGCGGCGCCGGTCCCGAGGATCACGAACGACGCGTCGAGCGCCAGCAGTTCACCGCTGCGCACGGTCTCGGCAATGAGGTCGAGGCCTTTCTGGTCGACCATCCTCGACACCATGCCGATGACGGCCCGGCGCGCGTGGGCGGGCGACACCATG
>JAPKZP010000092.1 GCA_026393735.1 Acidobacteriota bacterium | reverse complement strand
TCCGGTGAACCCGACTGGGACGCCTACGAGGAAGCGGGCAAGACCTTCTCGCAGTTCCAGAAGGATCACGCGGCCTGGCTGCGGAAAGTCATCACGGCAGAGGCGGATGCCCGCGCCACCCGTACCGCCGACGAACGGATCTCGGCCGAGCGGGAACGGGCGTTCGCGATTGCGGAGGTCGCTCGCCAGGAAGGCCGTCTCGACGCGGTGAAGGTCAAGTACCCCGACTTCGACGAGGTGGTATCCACCAACCTGTCTGATGTGCCGCAGACGCCCTTCATGGCGGCGGTCGTCCGCAACCACCCGGCCGGCTTCGATCTGCTCTACCATCTCGGCCAGCATCCGGCCGAAGCGAAGATTCTCGCCACGTTACCCATGACCCGTCCGATCATGGATGCCGTCAAGGAATCCGCAGACCCCGTGGGTCTGTTATCCTATTTTGCGAACCATCCGGAGGACCACGATCGCATCGCGCATCTGGATCCGCCTCGCCAACTCTTGGCGCTCGGTCGACTCTCTGCAGAACTGTCGGGGTCTGGTGCGAAGAACGGCTCGCCAGGTCCGACACCGCCCGTGACGACAGCGAAGCCTCCCATCCGGCCACTGGGGACGACGCGCTCGGCTCCCGTCAGTCGCGACGACGACGATTTGGAGTTCGGTCCTGCGTATATCAAACGCGAGAACGAACGCCGACTCGCCGCCCACGCGGCGCGGTAGCCATCGAGAGCACCCGCCAGGGGGCGGGCACACATGGCCGCAAACTCGTTGGTCAACCCGACCTGGGTGATGAAGCAGATTGGTCTGCGTCTCGTGAACAACATGCGGTTCGCGAACCAGGTCGATCGCTCGTATTCGGATGAATTCAAGCAGTCCGGCGCGAAGGTAGGCTACACCGTCAACGCACGGCTGCCGCAGCGATACCAGGTGAACAAGGGCCAGGCGCTCAACGCGCAGCCCATCATCGACAACGTGGTCCCGATCACGCTGACCGACCAGGCCAACATCGGCCTGGAGTTCAGCATGGCCTCCCTCACGATGGAGGTCGACAACTACCGCGAGAAGTGCATCGAGCCGGCCGTCGACGCCCTGATCAATCAGGTCGACTACGACGGGCTGAGCCGGATGTACAAGAAAGTCGCGAATACCGTGGGCACGCCGGCCGTGGTGCCGGGGTCCACGGGCACGCTCCCCGGCGCCGCCAACATCGTCTACCAGAAGGCCGTCGTGAAGCTCGCCAACTATGGCGTGTCCACGTCGGCGCTCAAGGCGATGCTGAGTCCGAACATGCACGCCTATCTGTCGAGTGCCAACTTCGCCCTGTTCAACCCGGCCGCGGCCATCTCGAAGATGTACAAGACCGGGCAGTTCAGCGGGGAAGCCCTCGGCATCAGCGAATGGTTCATGGATCAGAACGTGGCCACGCATACGGTGGGACCGCTTGGCACGACGCCACAGATCGATGGCGTGCCGACGGAAGGGTCAGCGTCCATTCTCACGAAGGGGTGGACCGCCTCCGCCGCGAAACGGCTCAACGAGGGCGACGTGGTGCAGTTCGCGGGCTGCTACGACATCAACAGCCTGAACTACCAGGCCAACGCCGACCTCAAGGACTTCGTGGTGACGGCAAACGTCACGGGGACGGGCGGCGGGGCGGCGACGATCCCGATTTCGCCGGCCATGATCACATCGGGGGCCTGGGCGACGTGCTCGGCGCTCCCGGCGGATAGTGCGGCCGTGACGATCTTCGGCCACGCCTCCAGCTATGCCAACGCCGTGACCCCGCAGGGACTCATCTACGCGCCAGGGGCGTTCGCCCTCGTGTTCGCGGATCTGGAGAAGCCCGGCGGGCTGTGGGTGGCGGAGCGCATCAGTAACCGTGCCCTCGGCATCGCGGTGCGGTTCCTCAAGGACTACGCGATCATGACCGACCAGAGTCCCGCGCGCGTGGATCTGATGTACGGCTGGGCGGCCGTGCGTCCCGAGTTTGCTGTGAGAGTTTGCTCGTAACCAGCGATGTCTCGCGCACGCGGGGCGGGGCCACGCCTCCCCGTCTCGCGTCTAGTCCACCAGGCGGCGCAACTTAGGATGGAGAGAATCCAATGGCTCTGACAGCAACGACGTTGGCGTCTGCGGCAGACGCGATCACGCTGCGATTTGCGGTGACGGCCTCGACGGGCGCGACCGTCGGCGGCTTCATGCGGGTCGATGGCGAGTACATGATGGTCACGGCGATCCCGGCATCGGGGTTTGTCGACGTCCGGGCGCGTGGCGACCGGGGCGGCACGGCGAAGGCGCACAACATCCTCGCCCCGGTCACGTTC
>JAPKZP010000789.1 GCA_026393735.1 Acidobacteriota bacterium | reverse complement strand
CGCGGCGGCGCCGGCGGGTGCGCTCCCCGCTGTCGGGTCACGCTGCGAGAGCCAACGAAGGCCCATCACGGTGAGCGCCCAGCAGAACCCGCTCACGACACCCACCAGAGTGCCGAGCACGCGGTTGGGCGCCGTCGCGAGTGGCTCGTGGGATCCGGCGAAGAGCAGCAGGATGCCCGCGAAGATACCAACGAACAGCGGCAGGTCGCGCCGCTTCATGTGCTCGGCGAGCAGGAACGGCCCGAGCGCGGCGATGTAGAGCGGTGCCGTCGCCTGCAGGAAAACCGCATTGGCGGCTGTGGTGAGCTTGTTGGCGATGACGAACGTGATCATCGTCGCGGCCTGGGCAAGGCCCACGAGCAGCGTACGCTGGGAATAGCCACGCCAGGCGCCAGTTCCCGCAAGAAGCACGAGCGCCGCAATCGCGGACCGGGCGCTCACCACTTGCCAACTGGTGAGCGTCACGGCCTTGATTACTGTGCCGCCGCTGGAAAACAGCAGGGCAGCCAGAAGCAGCTGCACCCGGGCCGAACGTGGAACCATGGTGTGGTTCAGATCTGAGGCGTCCTCGCCGGTGAGGCCGGCGACGGCCCTTTTGCAGCGGGCGGATCCGGGAACAGGAAGTCCTCGTCGTCGGTCTTCACGCCGACCTGCTCGAACCACTCCGGCCCAAGCTCGCTCGTCAGCGTTCCGCTGCACGGCAGGTTGGCGACGGTCTTGCCCGAGCGCTCAACGACGATGCCCTGCTTCTCCATGGTCTCGCCATGGGGTCCCCACTTGCCGATGCCGGTGTACACCACGTAGCCGAACGGGCCGTTGCGAAAGCGCAGCCAGCTGCCGCCGCCGCCGGCGAATGGCACGTTTTCTCCGCTGGCCGCCTTGGGCGGAACCGGCTCCCCGACAGGCAGGGTGATCTCGATTGGGTCCATCGAATCCGGTTTGCCAAAGCGATACTGCAGGTAGCCCCTGGTAGGTGACGCGTCCTTGGATGCGCAGACCGACACCAGCTTGGCTCCGGTGCGGCAGGCAAAGACCACGACCTCGAGGGGCGTGCAGAACGACGTCTGCTGCGACCCGGACTGGGCTTGTGTTACCGCCGGAGCCGTCTTTGAGGCAGCGGGGCTTCCGAGGACTTGCACCGAGGCCACCAGCGCGACGGTGCGTGTCTTCTTGCAGTCGGGATTGCCCTGGCACTCGTCGGCCATGACGTTCTCGACGGAGTACTTCAGCGCGACCCGTTTGCCGATGAGCGACGGCTGCCGTGTACAGAGATCGAAGTCGCCCAGTTCCTTGAACACGACCCCCTGGTCGTCTTTGAGCGTCAGATAACAGGCGACGTCGCCGTTCTCGAGCGCGGTCACCACGCCGGTCGTCTTCTTGGTTTCCTTGCCGATGACGATTGTGGCTCCGCCTTGTGCCGGCAGCGTGGCTGGCAGGACGACAAGCGCGGCGCCAACCGTGACGACATAGATTTCCCTTCGTTCCGGTTCTACATCTCGGGGCAGCGGTCTGTGGGCATCCCCAGAACCAGCGTAGCCCGCCACGCGGATGCGTGGAGCAGTCCCCCGGGCTTTCTGCCGGGCCTGCCAGGATTCCGGCGCCTGACCCGGCTGCCCCCGACCCCTACTTCTTGACGTACGCGAGCGGCAGGATGCCCATCCTGCGCGATTCGTCCAGCGAGATCATCTGGTAGTCGACGTCGTCGCCGTCGAACTTGGACTTGTTTTCGGCCAGCGCCTGCGTGCCGTCCTCGATGGCGGCGACGAAGCTCTTGAAGGACGGCTGACCGCCGTATCGGGCGATGAGTGCCTTTGAGACCTTTCCACTGCGAGGGGCGTCGGCGCCGCCGGTGTCGCCCATCATCGTCGTCTCGAGGCCCAGCGTCCTGGTGCCTTCTTCATCGAGGTCGAAGGCCAGGAACATGTGCCCGGGAACCGTGACGAGGTACGGTTCGAGGCCGATCTTCCGCAGGACGGCGGCGAACATCACGGTCCCGTCGACGCAGTTGGCCTGGCGAGCGGTGACCGATTCGTCGAAGAGCCGGACGTGCTGGCTGAGCACGACCTCCGACTCGGCAGACGAACGGCTGATGTCGCTGTAGCGCATGCCGCGGCGCTGCAGCGTATTCCAGATGGCGTAGACCTGGCGGATGACTTCGTCGGCGCTTTCGTCCTGGTAGCCGGTGAACGCATCGACGATCTTGCTGTCGAGCGCTTCCCGCGTCAGCGTGTCCACCCAGGGATGGTTCTCGTTGACGTATGCGGCGAACATCCACGACAGGTCGAGATCGTCCTCGTCACTGTCTTCGTCGGCGACGATGGCGAAAGGGCAGTCGTTGATAGAGCGAACCGTGACGGTCTCGCTTCGCGTGCCGAGCGAACGGCCGTCGACAAACACTTCCATCGTGATGTTGAGCGGCATCGGCTGTCGCCAGTCGAGCAGCGCGTCGTACTTGTAGTTGATCTTGGGGTACACCTCGTAGTCCCCGGCGCCGGCCGCCGCCTGTCCATCGAAGACGCTGGCATCCATGATCCGGTTTGGCTTCACCTCGACCCTCAGCCGGCTGTTCGCCGGGACCCCCTCGAGGGACGCTCCGAGAAAGCCGACCGCTTCGCCCAACTGGCGTGGATCATCGACTTCCGTGTCCTCCTGCGGGAGCCGCAATGTTGCGGTCGAGACGACGAAGGAGGGGAAGATCTGCGCGTCCATGCCGGCAAACGGTTCCCAGCGGAGTGACGCAGCCGGGGCCGCCGCCGGCGTCCGCGGCGTGGGGGCCGGGGCCGGCTCGCCCTTGACGCCGCGGGTGTACTTCTTCTTCTCCAACGCGGTCGACTGCGAACCGGGCTGACCGCGCTTCTCGACCACCTGCCCGGTGGCAGGCGCGCATGCGAGCAACAGTGAGAGCGCAGACACGGAAAGCCCGACACACTTCAGTCCCGTCATGGACAATCTCCCGGTAGGACGCGGGGCCCCCGTGGCCCGGAAACAATCAGTGGGGTCTTTGCTTTCTATCCTACCCGGTTCCGGCCCCGTGCGGCGACTATTCAGGCGGGGCCGGCTTGGGAGGCGGTGGCGATGCCGGACTGGCTGATGATCGCACCCATCTCGGTTTCGTCCGTACAAACAACGGGGGACCAGGCGGTCCCCCGAACGTCACGACGGCGACGCGCAGAACGGTCTAGCCGTGCAGCGAGTGGTACTTCGCCTCGAGCTGTTCCCTGGACTCCGCGTGATCCGGGTCTGCAACGATGCAGCCGTCCACCGGGCACACATCGACGCACTTCGACGTGTCGAACGCGCCGACGCACTCGGTGCACTTTGCGGCGTCAATCACGTAGATAGAATCGCCCTGAGAGATCGCCTCGTTCGGGCATTCCGGTTCGCACGCGCCGCAGCTGATGCAGTCCTGATTGATCAACAATGCCATGTCAGATAGCCTCCAATCGGTGTATGAGCCCCAAAAGACAATTGCTACGTCTTCTTGTATAGCAAAGTCCGATCCGGGCTTCTAGGCCCCAAAGTGGTCGCATTTCCGCCAAAGTCGGCCGGACTGCCGACTTCTCGGCGCCCGGGGCGTCGAGAAATCGCGAGATCGCGTCCGGTTGCCAGGGCTGGGCTGGCCACCCGTTCCCGTCGGGGTCGCTGTTCTATAATCACCAGATGGCCGCCGGTTTCTTCGCGGGAGCGCCGCGTTGGTCGGTCGGGCAGGCCGTCATCCTGAGGACCGCAGACGCCCATGAGTCCATCTGTCCCGTTCAACGTTCCCTGCCGCACGGGCGCCGAACTGGCCTACATCAGCCAGGCACTCGAGAACCAGCACCTGTCGGGCGACGGGCCGTTCACGCTGAGGTGCCGTGAGTGGCTCGAACGGTCGACCGGCGCCACGAGGGCACTCCTGACGACGTCCTGCACGCACGCCCTGGAGATGGCGGCACTCCTCCTGAACGTCGGCCCCGGCGACGAGGTGATCTGCCCGGCCTTTACGTTTGTCTCGACCGTGAACGCCTTCGTCCTGCGCGGTGCCATGCCCGTCTTCGTCGACATCAGGCCGGACACGCTCAACATCGACGAAAGGCGGATTGAGGCGGCGATCACGCCGCGCACGAAGGCGATCGTGGCCGTGCACTACGCGTGTGTCTCGTGCGACATGGATCGCATCTGCGATCTCGCCGCGGCCCGCGGTATTCCGGTTGTCGAAGACAATGCACACGGATTGTTCGGCCGGTTTCACGGGCGTCCTCTTGGTTCGTTCGCGCCTCTGGCAACGCTGAGTTTCCACGACAGCAAGAACGTCACGTGCGGCGAGGGCGGCGCCCTCCTCATCAATGCGCCGCAGTTCGTGGAGCGCGCCGAGATCATCCGGGAAAAGGGGACGAACCGCAGCCGGTTCTTCAGAGGTGAAGTCGACAAGTACACATGGGTGGATGTCGGCTCGAGCTACCTGTTGTCCGAGATCCTCGCGGCAAGTCTCCTGGCGCAGTTGGAGCAGTCAGCCATGATTCAGGCCGGCCGGAGGGAAATCTGGGACCGTTATCAACGCGACCTGGCGGACTGGGCGGGCTCGTCCGGCGTGACGTTGCCGACGGTGCCGGACGGATGCGAACCCGCGTATCACCTGTTCTACATGCTCCTGCCGACCGCCGGCCAGCGCCCGCCACTGATGCAGCACCTCAAGCGGCATTCCGTGGGATGCACGTTCCACTATCAGCCCCTGCACCTGTCCGATATGGGAAGGCGATTTGGTGGACGGCCCGGTCAGTGCCCGGTCACCGAGTCCGTGGCCGACCGGCTTGTCAGGCTTCCGATGTTCTATCCCATGTCCGACGAGCAATTGACGACCGTAGTCGACACC